>NZ_LQYX01000074.1:61272-151944 GCF_001587475.1 Geobacillus sp. B4113_201601 | reverse complement strand
TTTTTTTTTTTGTCAATATGTTACGATCGAACAAGGTAAAAAAGCGGGGGATTGATGATGTTTTTCCGACATGAGGGAACTATACCCTATTTATTCACCGGCCTTCTGGGGCCGGCTGCGTCCATCAGCGCCCTGCCGTCTGCCCCGCCGCAATATCAAAAAACACCGGCCGCTTGGGCCGGTGTTTCCATTAGTCAAACGTCAGTTGCTTCACTTTGTCGGCATCAAGCCGTTTGATCACTTCGACAAGCAGCTTGACCGTGTTTTCGTAGTCGTCGCGGTGCAAAATGGCGGCGTGTGAATGGATGTAGCGCGTCGGGATGGCGATCGTCAGCGACGGAACACCGCTGCCGGTTAAGTGGATCGCCCCCGCGTCCGTGCCGCCGCCCGGCATGGCGTCAAAATGATACGGAATGTCGAGCTCTTCAGCCACCTCGATGACAAACTCACGCAAGCTGCGGTGCGAGACCATCGTCGCATCGTACAAGACGATGTGCGGACCGGCGCCGAGTTTGCCCATCGCTTCTTTTTCCGACACCCCAGGCGTGTCGCCAGCCACGCCGACGTCAACCGCAAAGGCGATGTCCGGCTGAATGAATTGGGCCGCCGTGCGCGCGCCGCGCAAGCCGACTTCTTCCTGCACCGTGCCGACGCCGTATACCGTGTTCGGATGATCGACGCCCTTCAGTTGCTTGAGCACATCGATGGCGACCGCACAGCCGATTCGGTTGTCCCACGCTTTGGCGAGCAGCATTTTTTCATTGTTCAATACCGTGAATTCAAAATACGGCACGATCATGTCGCCCGGGCGGACGCCCCATTCCATGGCTTCCTCGCGGCTCGTCGCGCCGATGTCGATGAACATGTCTTTGATGTCGACCGGTTTTTTGCGCGCTTCCGGCGGCAAAATGTGCGGCGGCTTCGAACCGATGACGCCGGTGATGTCGCCTTTTTTCGTCACAATCGTCACACGCTGGGCAAGCATCACTTGGCTCCACCAGCCGCCGAGCGTCTGAAAGCGGATGAACCCTTTGTCATCGATTTGCGTCACCATGAAGCCGACTTCGTCCAAATGGCCGGCGATCATCACTTTCGGTCCGCCGGATTTCCCTTCTTTTTTGGCGATCAAGCTGCCGAGCCCATCGGTGGTCACGTCATCGGCATAAGGAGCTATGTACGTTTTCATCACCTCGCGCACTTCCCGTTCGTTGCCGGGCACGCCTTTGGCATCGGTCAGCGCTTTCAGCATCGTCAACGTTTCGTCCAATTTCGCCATCTTGGCACCCCTTTCCGGTTTTGTCCACTTTTTTATTATACTTCTAACGGTTGGCAATATTCAATCATTCGCCCTTCGAAAAAATCAATTAATATCGTTCATTTTGCCGTTGGTGGTTCACTTCGTTTTTCCGGCGATACGCGGCGGCCACCGCCTCGGACGAAAAACCGAGCGTCACGCCGAGACGCCAATATTCCGTGAACAGCACATCATAATCTTCAGGCGCTTTCGTCTCCCCAAACCGGTCAGCGTGGCGAAACACGGTGAGAAACTGTTCGACAGGCAGCCGTTCAGCCGCCGGGATCTCTCTCTTTTCATAGAAAAATCCGCATTCCAGTCCGAGCGATAACAGAAAATGCAAACCATCCACATACTCCTCGAGCACCCGCTCCATCGGCGCCGGCGGCTTCACGCTCCAAAACTTAAAACAGCGCGTCTCGTTCGCCAGCTCGCCGAGTTCAACGAGAAAGGCGAGCATCTTTCGGCTGAACAAGTTTTCCTGCACGAGACCGTGCTCCGCTTCAATCCGCTCATCCAACGTCCGCTGCATGTCGTAAAGCAAGGTCCAGTTCATTCTCTCCTCCCCTTTCTATTCGATCCACTGCCAATACACCATCAATTCTGCCGCCGCCAACAGCGGCAAGCCGTATCGAAATCGGCGATGGCGCGTTTTGTGGCGAAACGTATACATGCCCATCATGGCTCCGAAAGCGCCGCCCACCCACGCCAGCAGCCAAAGCGTCTGCTCAGCGATGCGGAACCGATGGCGTCTCGCCTTATAGTCAAGCCCCATGGCAAAAAAAGCGAGAAGATTGACGGCTATGGCATATTGTATCATATGGTCCCCCCTTCACTCCATTTTCAATAAAAACGGCCATCCCGGTCGAGGATGGCCATCGTTGTTACTTATTCAAATTTGCCTTCGCCAAGTCAGCGAGCTGGGCAAACGCCGCTTGGTCGTTCACCGCCAAGTCGGCGAGCATTTTCCGGTTGACTTCAACGCCGGCCAGTTTCAAGCCGTGCATGAGGCGGCTGTAAGACAGGCCGTTTTGGCGGGCGGCCGCGTTGATGCGGGCGATCCACAATTTGCGGAAGTCGCGCTTCCGTTGACGGCGGTCGCGATACGCATACATGAGCGATTTCATCACTTGCTGGTTCGCGACTCGATATAACGCGTGTTTCGCGCCGAAATATCCTTTGGCAAGCTTTAATACTTTTTTGCGACGTCTGCGCGTCACTGGTCCACCTTTTACGCGTGGCATAATCGTTCCCTCCTATAGTCGGTCATTATTTCAAGTTGTCGAGCATTTGGCGGATGCGCTTGAAGTCGCCAGGCGAGACGAGCGTCGCTTTGCGCAGCTGGCGTTTTTGTTTTTTCGTTTTATTGGCAAACAAGTGGCTCGTATACGCATGACCGCGTTTTAATTTGCCGCTCGCCGTTTTTTTGAACCGTTTCGCCGAGCCGCGGTGAGTTTTCATTTTTGGCATCGTAGTTCCTCCTTACTTGTTGTCGTTTTTCGGTGCCAGCACTAAAAACATGTTGCGCCCGTCCATTTTCGGCGCCGTTTCGACGACCGCAATGTCGGCGCACGCTTCGGAGAAGCGGTCAAGGACGCGCTGCCCGATTTCTTTATGGGTGATGGCCCGCCCTTTGAAGCGGATCGTCGCCTTCACCTTATCGCCTTTTTCGAGAAACTTGCGCGCGTTGCGCAGCTTCGTGTTGAAATCGTGCTCCTCGATCGTCGGGCTGAGGCGCACTTCTTTCACATTGATGACTTTTTGCTTTTTGCGCGCTTCTTTTTCTTTCTTTTGCTGCTCGAAGCGGAATTTGCCGTAATCCATGATCCGACAAACGGGCGGTTTGGCGTTTGGCGCGACAAGCACCAAGTCCAAGTTGCGTCTTGCCGCGATCTCAAGCGCTTCCTGCTTCGACTTGATGCCGAGCTGTTCGCCGTTTTGGTCGATCAAGCGCACTTCCCGGGCACGAATTTGTTCGTTGATGATAAAATCTTTGCTAATAATGAGCCACCTCCAAGGTTTTTTCCGACTGGCTTGTTTGCCGGCAGAGCTCCGCCCCCAGCAAAAAAGCGCGGATGCATAAAGCACCCGCGCACGGCGTTCGCGTCAACCGGCGATGAGCCGAACCATCGCAACCTGCCAACAACCTCTTGGCGTCGGTCAGGTGAGAAGCGGGCGCTTCTGCTTTGGACAAACAAGCAATCATTCCACTTTATACACTATACCACCTTGGCGATGGCATGTCAAGGAGCGGTTCTTGATAAACACAACGTCCTTCATTATAACCGAACATCTTTTTGTTGACAAGAGAAAAATGATAATTTTTTATAAAAACGTTTTACTGTCCTTTTCTTCCTTGTTTTCGATGCAACGGGGCCGTCTTTCCGTGAAAATGCCGGCCTGACGCGGATGTTCATCCCCCGGTTGGAGGGCAGATCACGCTGCCCATGGACCTTTTCTATGAAACAAACGCGGCCCGACAAGCGGGCAGGCCGCCTGCGGGCCATTGTTGGCTCATCGTTCTTTCGCTCGTTTTTGCCGCACCTCTTCTTCTAGGCTAGCGATAAATTCATCTAGCGCGACCGTCCGGCTTTCTTTTTCGCCGTAGCGGCGCACGTTGACCGCCCGCTCGGCCGCTTCTTTGTCGCCGACGACGAGCATGTACGGGATTTTTTGCATTTGCGCTTCGCGGATTTTATAGCCGATTTTTTCATCGCGCTCGTCGACTTCGACGCGGAATCCGTGTTCTTTGAGGGTCCGATGCACGTCATACGCATAGTCAAGATGCGCTTCCGGCGACACCGGAATCACTTTCACCTGCACCGGGGCGAGCCACGTCGGGAACGCGCCTTTGTATTCTTCGATCAAGAAGGCGACAAACCGTTCCATCGTCGAAACGACGCCGCGGTGAATGACGACCGGGCGATGCGGCTTTCCGTCTTCGCCGATGTACGTCAAATCAAAGCGCTCCGGCAAGAGGAAGTCAAGCTGTACCGTTGAGAGCGTTTCGTCTTTGCCGAGCGCCGTGCGCACTTGCACATCGAGCTTCGGCCCGTAAAACGCCGCTTCTCCTTCGGCCTCGTAGTAGTCGAGCCCAAGCTCGTCCATCGCCTCGCGCAACATGCGCTGCGCCTTTTCCCACATTTCATCGTCGTCGTAATATTTTTCCTTGTCATGCGGATCGCGGTATGACAAACGGAGCGAATATTCGTCGAGCCCAAAGTCTTTGTATACTTCCAAAATCAAGTTGACGACGCGCTTAAACTCGTCTTTGATTTGATCCGGGCGCACGAAAATGTGGGCGTCATTGAGCGTCATGCCGCGGACGCGCTGCAGCCCGGTGAGCGCTCCGGACATTTCGTAGCGGTGCATCGTGCCGAGCTCGGCGATGCGGATCGGCAGCTCGCGATAGCTGTGCAGCTTGCTTTTGTAAATCATCATGTGATGCGGGCAGTTCATCGGCCGCAGCACAAGCTGTTCGTTATCCATTTCCATCGGTGGGAACATGTTTTCTTTGTAATGGTCCCAATGGCCCGATGTTTTGTACAGCTCAACGCTGCCAAGCACCGGCGTGTAGACATGGTCGTACCCGAGCGCCACTTCTTTATCGACGATGTACCGTTCGATCAGGCGGCGGATCGTCGCCCCTTTCGGCAGCCAAAGCGGCAGCCCTTGTCCGACTTTTTGCGATGTCGTAAACAGCTCGAGCTCTTTGCCGAGTTTGCGGTGGTCGCGCTCTTTCGCCTCTTCAAGCAAGTGCAAATAATGATCCAACTCTTCTTTCTTGAAAAAGGCCGTGCCGTAAATGCGCTGCAGCATTTTGTTGTTGCTGTCGCCGCGCCAATAGGCGCCCGAGATGCTAAGCAGCTTAAACTCTTTGATTTTGCCGGTCGACGGCACGTGCACCCCGCGGCAAAGGTCGAAAAACTCGCCTTGCTCGTAAATGGAAATCGTCTCGCCTTCCGGAATGTCGCGGATCAACTCGAGCTTCAAGTCGTCGCCGATTTCCTCATACCGCCTTATGGCTTCTTCGCGGCTCACTTCTTTGCGGACGATGTCGAGATTTTCTTTGACAATGTTGCGCATTTCCGCCTCAATTTTCGGCAAATCATCCGGCGTCAGCTTATGCTCCATATCAATATCATAGTAGAAGCCGTTTTCAATGACCGGGCCGACGCCGAGCTTAACGTTGCCGTACAGCCGCTTGATGGCCTGCGCCATTAAATGGGCGGCGCTATGGCGCAAAATGTCAAGCGCCTCCGGCATGTCTTGGGTAATAATGACGAGTTCACCGTCTTCGTGAAGCGGCGTGCGCAAATCGACAAACCGGCCGTTCCATTTTCCGGCGATCGCTTTTTTCTTCAGCCCCGGGCTGATCGAGGCGGCGATGTCTTCGGTTGACGTTCCGCTTGGAAACTCCTTTTGCGCTCCGTCCGGGAACGTAATGCGAATGACGTCTGGCATGAAGTTCACTCCTTTGCATTGGTGTGTCAAAATAAAAAACTCCTCCCTCAAAAAGGGACGAGTTTTCGTCGTGGTTCCACCCTTCTTCCCATGGCAAACCAACGCCATGGCTCAACACCGATAACGGCCGTCCGCCGGCGGCAACTACTGGGCATTGCGTTCGCTGCCGCAGCTCTGAGGGGGTAAGCACATTTTTCGTGTTAGGAAGGTTCCAGCCGCTGCCTTCCCTCTCTGGAAACCGTAAAAATGCGCCCATGTCCTCGTCATCGCTTTGTTTTCCTCTTATCTATGACGACATTATAGCGAAAACGGTCGAGAAAATCAACATTCTCTCCCATGCCCGGCATTGGCGGCAAACAACCGGGAAAAGTCGGCGCGGCTGTGGAGACGAAGCCGCTCTTCAAACACGTTTTGGATCGTCTGCACCATGCCGTCGTCAGGGTCATCCGTGTACAGTTCAATTTTCGACGGGGCGAGCGAAACGAGCGGCGCCAGCACCGATGAATCGATGTACATCGGCTGGCTGACGACAAGATGGCGGTCGATCATTTGCCTCACGTCTTCCGCGGACAGCTCCCGCCGCTCGCTGTCATAGAACAAAAAGCGAGGCGGATCATGCAGCAAATACAGCCGCGGCCATGCCGGTTTCCTTGCAGCGACGCAATCGCGCAACGTCTGCACAAAGGTTTGGTATTCTTGTTCAAGCTTATATTCATCGATCGCCAGTTCGACATAATGCTGCAACCGCTCCATATACGGTTTCAACCGAAACATCGCAAACGAGGAAAACGAAAACGACAGCTCGTCGCGCAAAAAGGCGCGGAACGCTTCAACCAAAAGCGCCGTTCGCGAAGCGGCAAACGCCGCCCCTTTTCGGTAATCGCGCCGCTCGCCGTCCAAAAACGAATGGGCGAGCGCCAAAATTTGCTGCTGTTCTTCCGGGTCGCGAAAATAAAACCAATCGGAAATCATCGCTAGCATGAACCGATCTTCCATATGTTCGCGCACAAACGCCGTCATCGCGGGGATGATTTGCGTTTCCAGCGCACGCGCTTCCTCGCCTTGTATGTAAACCGCCACCGTTTTCTTTCCGTCATACGCGGCATGAAACAGCGGAGCATCGGCCGGTTTTCGTTCGTTCAGCAGCCAAAACAGCTTTTCCGCCTCGCTTGCCTCGTCAAAATGGATTTCGATCATCCGCTGTCCCCCCTCAGCCTAAAGGAATGCTTGGTTTATATATATGGGGACAACCGGCCGTTTAGACTAAAAAAACGCAAAGCGTAGCGGCGTTTCGCCTAGGGGGCGGGTGATTTAGTGCAAAAACGACGGATTCCACTCATTTCTCAATTAGAAAAACCTTGCAGAATCCGCTTTCTCTTCTGAATGAAAATGCCGCCGATCGGGAGTTGACAATGGTTTTTCACCGGCCTTCTAGGCGCGGCCAGACAAAACATCGGCGTCCTGTTTTCAGGAGCCGATGGCAAAGAGCGGGCAAAGGGCGTGAGAATGCGGTGCGTGCCTTAGCCGTTTTGCTCGCGACGGTTTGGTCCGGTCAGTTCAATCGGGTACGCCAAGTAGCGAATTCGTTCCATGATGCGCGCCGCCTTCACCTTTTCCTCTTCACCGCGCTGGGAATAAGTCAAATGATGGGCCAGCTGCTGCAAATTAAAATTCGACGTAAAAAAGGTCGGCAAGTTTTCAAACATCCGGTATTGCAAAATCGGCCCGAGCACGTCATCGCGCACCCAGCTCGACATCGCCTCGGCGCCAAGGTCATCGAGCATCAAAATCGGCACTTTTTTCACGTAATCGAGCTTTTCGTTCATCGTCTGGTCTTGCAGCGAATGCTTCATCTCGCGAAACAGCTCCGGCACATAGACGATGAGCGACGCGATGTTTCGTTTGGCAAGCTCATTGGCGATCGCCGCAAGCAAGTACGTTTTGCCGACGCCGAACGACCCATGTAAATACAGACCTTTCATTTTTTTTCCCGGCTCGTATTCGGCCACAAACCGCTCGGCAAATCCAATCGCTTTGATCCGGCCATCATCGCTGAGGTCGACATCGGAGAGCGACGCCCGCAAAATTTCACGCGGCATAAACATGCTTTGGATGAGCGACTCTTGGCGCTTCCGTTCATCATGCTGCACCTTTTTCGGGCAGCGGTCATACTCAATCTCTATTCGGCCGCTGCTGATCACCAAATTCGGCTGATACCCTGGCAACATGTTTGGACATCGCTCCAGCCCCGGGCATTGGCGGCAATGCCCGTTCTGCTCGATAAACTCGTACAGCTTCATGAGGCTGCGGTCGACCGCTTCCGCAGACAGCTGCGGTTCGTGCGCCTGCAAAAACGGCTGCACGTCCGGATGCGACAAAATATAGCGCTTCATTTGTTCGTAGCGCTGCTTAAAGCGTTGATTGCCAAGCAGCCGCTGCAATAATTGATTGACTCGTTCCATCGCCTTTCCACCTACGATCCGTCCCGATATTTTTTCAGCCGCTCCTCGATCTCCTTGCGCGCCTGTTCGACATCGAAATCATCGTCTTCCGGCTCGCTGTAATCCATCTTCAGCCAGTCCGGAACCATTTCGGTGCGCACCACTTTCCGCACCGTTTTCGTCCCTTTTTCTTTTTCATTCGCCCAGCTTTGATACGTTTTCGCTTCCTCTTTCGCCAGCTCCATCGCTTCTTTCACCGTCTTCACCTTTTTGCGCGCCCAATGGCTGGCGATCTTTTCTACGTATTTTTTTGACAATTTCATATTCGTCCGCAGCATGACATAATAAATGAGCACATTGACGACGCCGGGAAGCAGCTGCTGTTGGAACATAATGTCTTCGATCAGCTGCAAATCGGCCAGCGACGGCTCGGCGCCGCCGGCGATTTCTTTCAGCAGCTGGCGCGGGGAAATCGTTTCGAGCTGTTTCATCAGCTGTTCTTCTTTCGTGCGCGGGTTGGCGTTTTCCATCGTTCGATAAGCAAGCGGCTGCACCCGTTCCACCAAGCGCGGGGAAACGCCGCCATGCTCCAGCTCATACCATTCGCGCGCCGCCTGCCGCAAGGCGTCGATGTCAATATGATACGACGGATCAATGACGCCAAGAACAAGTTTTTGCATTTCAAGCGGCGGAATGCCATACAAAAACGCCAGCTTTTTAATCGCCTCTTTCACTTTTGCTGTCATCGCGCGGCGCGGCACGAGCTGTTTCGACAACCCGGCGAAAAACAACTCAAAATCAAACACCTCGTCATCGAGGGCGTACGATGCCTCCTCGCGCCCGACATGCGCCTTTCCTTCATTCAGTGGCCGCTGTTCTTCGCTGAAACGAGACACCATCCGCTCGGCAGGAACGGCGGCAAACACGTCGGAAAATGAGCGCGTTACCGGGGTGAACCGAGCGACATCCGCCATCGGCCGGGCGAAAAAGTCGCTCAACTGGGCGAACAAATGGCGGCCAACTTGACGCTGCAAAAAGGTGCTCAACATCTCATCGCGAAAAAACTGTTCCGGTGTCATCGGCGGGCGCAGCTCGTAAAGAAACAGCTTCGGCTCATCGTCACCGAAAGCGCGGACATACGTATTCAGCAACCCGATTCCCTCCAGCTTCAGCCGTTCGCCGTAGATGTCCGGAAGGCTGCATTGCATAAGCTCCATGAGGCGGCGATGGGTCGCCTCCTGCCCGCCAAGCAGCTCCCAGTCCCCCCAAAGCGTCATATACAAAGCTAGCGCGCGATGGCCGATGAGCGGCTGGTACAACAGCGTCAACACTTGGCGGTCCAGCTCGTGCAGCGCTCCGCGGCTTTGCACAACATACCGGTCAACAGCAATCAGTTCTTTCCAATGATGCCGCATCATCTCAACCTTCCATCTTGCGTGATTCGTTTCAACCCGTCCTCCCCCTTTCGGCAGGGAAAAGGCGTTGAAAAAAGGGCTTGCCGTCCAACGCCAAAGCCCTTTTTACCGCTGTTCTTTTTTGATCAGCTCTTTCAGTTCTTCGATAAACACGTTAATATCCTTGAACTGCCGATAGACGGAAGCGAAGCGGACATAGGCGACCTCATCGATGCGCGACAGCCGCTCCATCACCATTTCCCCGATCGTTTCGCTTTTGACTTCCGACACTCCTTGCTGGCGCAGCTCGCGCTCGATTTCCTGCGTTACCTTTTCCAGCTCCTCGAGCGCCACCGGCCGCTTTTCGCACGCTTTGATCAAGCCGCGCAAAATTTTCTCGCGGCTGAACTCTTCGCGCGTTCCGCCTTTTTTGACGACAATTAGCGGCGGCTCTTCAATTCGTTCAAACGTTGTAAACCGGTAATGACACTGTTCGCATTCGCGCCGGCGCCGGATCGAACGCCCTTCCTCGGCCGGGCGCGAGTCGAGCACGCGCGTACCTTGATGATGGCATGACGGACATCGCATAACATTCACTCCGTTGCTTTTCTTATTATCTATCATACCGGAATGGCGGCAAGCAGACAAGCCATAGTTAGCCGTTCAATCCCGATCCGATATACGGCAAGCGCGCATCGAGCTTCCGGTATAGCTCAAGAATCACCGACCGGCTGCGGCCAAAGTCAAACGGCAATAGGCGCGTCTCCGTTGTCACGGAAAAGTCGACCGCCGTTTCAAACGGGCGCACCGAGATGACTGTCGCGACGATAAACAGCTTTTTTCCGCGCTTCGTTTGCGCACAAATTTCACCGCGCTCTTCGGAAACGGAAAGAAGTTCAGCCCCGGGCAGCGAGGCGAGCAGCTCTTTGACGGCGGCCATGACAGCGCGGTTCGCCGCTTTGTAATAATGGCTTCTTAGCTCGACGTCTTCATGATTCTCCCTCGTTTCACAATGGTTCGTCAAGGCGTATTTCCATTTGTTCCACATGCTTATCTGCCACGCTCCCTAGTCCTTAATTTGCTTTCATCATACCATGTTTTTCGCTGCCACAGCACGGTGAAAAATAGAAAAAGGAGCGTTCTATGTACGCTCCTTTTCTGCCGTTCGTGCTGTCCGTTACAGCGCTTGCGCTTTTTTCACTTCAATCGGGCGCATGCCGCGCGGAAGTTCGATCGTCTCCCGCGTTTGCGCACCGAGCTTTTCAGCGATATAGTCGGCGGCAATCGTCGGATCGAGATGGCCGCATGTATACACATCAATGCTCGCATAGCCGTGTTCGGGAAACGTATGAATCGTCAAATGCGATTCCGAGATAATGACGACTCCACTTACCCCTTGTGGAGCGAATTTGTGGAACGCTACTTCGCGAATTTCCGCTCCCGATTTTAACGCGGCGTCAACGAACGTTTTTTCGATAAAGTCCATATCATTCAGTTTGTCAAAGTCGCATCCCCAAAGTTCCGAGATAACGTGACGACCCATCGTGTCCATGCAAAAATCCCCCTTTTAACCAATTTTCTCAAAGAAAAAATAGAAGAACAGCTGCAAAATGGCATGTATAACTACCACGGGGGAAAGTTAGTCCTAAGAGGTCCTAACCCTTTAAGTAGTCACATTACCTTTGCCGTTAAGAAGTTCACGAGACATAGTATACTTTGTTTAGGGGGGTTTTGCAACAGACTTTTTCATTTTTTTTGCCTGCCAAAAAGAAAAAGCGCCCGCACCTGTTCGGCGCCCTGATCAATACCGCACCGCAAAGCAGGCGGGCGCTTTCCACCCTTCTTGGCAGCGAGCGAAGACGGTGTCACGCGTTGACTTGGAGGCTCTCCTTCATTTTTGCAGCGACAAGTTGAGCAAGATCGACAACGCGGCAGGAATAGCCCCACTCATTGTCATACCAAGCGAGCACTTTCACTTTCCGTCCTTCCATCACCATCGTCGATAAGCCATCGATGATCGCCGAATGAGGATTCGTATTGAAATCAATCGAGACGAGCGGCTCCATCGTAAAGTCCAAAATTCCTTTCAGCGGCCCACGAGCGGCGCGGATGAACGCTTCGTTCACCTCATCGGCGGTCACCTCGCGCTTCACATCGACCACTAAGTCAACGAGGGAAACGTTCGGCGTCGGAACGCGGAGCGCCATGCCATGGAGCTTCCCTTTTAAATGCGGCAGCACCAGTCCAAGCGCTTTTGCCGCTCCGGTTGTCGTCGGGATGATCGATTGCGCGCACGAACGAGCGCGGCGCAAGTCTTTGTGCGGATTGTCGATGTTTTTTTGGTCGTTCGTATACGCGTGAACGGTTGTCATCAGCCCGTTTTCAATGCCAAAGGCTTCATCAAGCACTTTGACGACCGGCGCCAAGCAGTTGGTCGTGCACGATGCGTTGGAAATGATGAAATGGCGGTCAATATCGAGCACGTGTTCGTTGACACCGACAACGATTGTCACATCTTCGTTTTTCCCAGGCGCTGTTAAAATGACGCGCTTCGCCCCCGCTTCTAGGTGAAGGCTAGCTTTTTCGCGATCATTGAATTTGCCGGTAGCCTCAATGACGATATCAATATCCATCTCGTTCCATGGCAACCATTTCGGGTCGCGCGAGTTCAACAGCTTTACTTTTTTGCCATTGACCAACAGCCCGTCTTCCAAAGCGACTACCTCACCTTGGAATTGGCCATGGTTGGAATCGTATTTCACTAAATGGGCTAACGTTTCCGGCGGGTAGCTGGCGTTCACCGCCACGATATCAAGGTCTGAACAGCCGATGGCGCGGCGGAACACCATCCGTCCGATTCGCCCGAATCCGTTAATCGCCACTTTCGCCTTCATTCGCTTTGTTCCCCTCTCATATATGTTATACTATTTGTTTAAATCCCTATAAATAGTATATCATATTTTTCAAGATCGTGGAGAACAAAATAACAAAAAAGCAATAAAAAAGACGCCTATTTTTCCAAGGCGCCCCATGTTTCCAAAACGGCCAGCAGCTGCCGGCGCGTCTCCTCGATCGTTCCGTTATTGTCCAGAACCGCATCGGCTCGCTTCACTTTTTCCGCCAGCGGCCATTGGGCGCGAATGCGGGCGAGCGCTTCCTCTTTCGTAAATCCGTTTCGCGCCATCAGCCGGCGAAGCTGCGTCTCTTCATCAACGAAAACGACCAGCACTTTATCTACCCAATCGGTCAATCCGCTTTCAAATAGCAGCGGAATATCAAGCACGATCGTTTTCGCCCCGGCGCGAACGAGCTCCTCCTTTTCCGCCAGCATACGGCGGCGCACGGCGGGATGAACGATGGCGTTGAGTTTCGTCCGCTCGGCTTCATCGCTGAAGACGATCGCCCCCAGTTTCGCGCGATCAATGTCCCCATTTTTTTGCAAAATGCCCGGACCGAAGGCGGCAACGATTTGCCGATAGGCATCTTCTCCCGGCCGTACGACCGCACGCGCCGCTTCGTCGGCGTCAATGACCGGAAGCCCGAGTTGGCGCATCATGGCGCTGACCGTGCTTTTGCCGCTGGCGATTCCCCCAGTCAGCCCGATCGTCAGTACCATCGCTTGTCTCCTTTCCCATCGGTCGCCTACCGCTGGCAGCGCGGGCAATAGTGCGTCCCGCGGCCAGCGACGACCGTTTTTTCAATCAACGTTCCGCATTGTTTGCACGGCTCCCCTTTGCGCCCATAGACGGACAGGTGATGTTGGAAAGTCCCTTCTTTCCCTTGCGTGTTGACATACGTGCGCACCGTGCTTCCTCCTCTCATCACCGCCTCGCCGATGGTCGCGACCATGTGCTCATGGAGCCGGCGAATGTCTTCCTCCGTCAAGGAAGCGGCCGGGCGGTCCGGAAGAATGCCGGCCCGAAACAGCGCTTCATCGACATAAATGTTGCCAAATCCGGCCACAACCGTTTGATCGAGCAGCAGCGCCTTGACCGTCCGTTTCGTTTTCGCGGCTTGTTGGGCCAACACCGCCGGGGAAAATGCCGGTGAGAGCGGCTCCGGTCCCAACTGGTCAAGCGGAGGGCGGCGGTCGGCTTCTTCTTTGCGGTAAACGTGCATCGTGCCGAACTTGCGCACATCGCGGTAACGGAGTTCGCTGCCATCGGTGAAGGAAAATACGACATGCGTGTGCGGCGCGAGCGGATCGTGGGCGCTAGCGACCGTATAGCGGCCTTCCATGCGCAAATGGGAGATGAGCACATCCTCATCAAGCAAAAACTTCAAAAACTTTCCGCGCCGCTCAATGCCGCGCACCGTCTGGCCAGCCAATCGGTCGGCAAACGCTTGCGGGTCGTGCGGATGGCGAATGATCTTCGGCCAAAACACGCGCACCGCCGCGATCGTTTTGCCGGAAACGAGCGGCAAGAGCGTGCGCCGGATCGTTTCCACCTCAGGCAGTTCAGGCATAGGAAATCCCTCCTTTCCTCTGTTGTCGATCCGCCCGTGCGGCTTCCGGCATCGGCGCGCCTTTAAGACCGGGCTTTATTTCGCATCATACCATGTCGGTCCGTAATGATAATCGACTTTCAGCGGCACGCGGAGCGTGACGGCTTGCTCCATCACTTCCGGCACGATTCGGCACAGCCGCTCTATTTCGTCACTAGGCGCCTCCAAAATGAGCTCGTCGTGCACTTGCAGCAACAAGCGCGCCTGCAGCCGCTCTTCCTTTAGGCGCGCGCTCAAATCGATCATCGCCTTTTTAATGATGTCAGCGGCGCTGCCTTGGATCGGCGTATTCATCGCCGTCCGCTCGGCAAAGCTGCGGACGTTGAAGTTGCGGCTCGTGATGTCCGGCAAATAGCGGCGCCGATGCAAAAGCGTGGTGACATATCCTTTCTGTTTCGCCTCTTGCACGATCGTTTCCATATACCGCTTGACGCCCGGGAAGCTGGCAAAATAGCGTTCGATAAACTCGGCGGCCTCTTTGCGCGTAATGTTTAAGTTTTGCGCCAATCCGTAATCGCTGATCCCATAGACGATGCCAAAGTTGACGGCCTTCGCTTGCCGGCGCATGTTGGGGGTGACGTCCTCTTCCTTGACGTGAAAAATGTCCATGGCCGTTTTCGTATGAATGTCCAAATCTTGGCGAAACGCTTCAATTAAATTGTCATCTTCGGCGATATGGGCCAACACGCGCAGTTCGATTTGCGAATAGTCAGCGGCAAACATGAGCCAGCCAGGCTCGGACGGCACGAACGCTTGCCGGATTTTCCGCCCTTCTTCCAGACGAATCGGAATGTTTTGCAAGTTCGGCTCCGTCGAGCTGAGGCGGCCGGTTTGCGTCAACGCTTGATTGAAGATCGTATGCACTTTCTTCGTATCCGGGCGCACGACCTTCAACAACCCTTCGACATATGTCGACTGCAGCTTGCCTAGTTGGCGGTAGTGCAAAATATTCTCCACAATCTCGTGATGGGGCGCAAGCTTTTCCAGCACGTCCGCCGATGTCGAATAGCCGGTCTTCGTTTTTTTCAACACAGGCAGTTGCAGCTTTTCAAATAAAATGACACCGAGCTGTTTCGGCGAATTGATATTGAATTCTTGCCCGGCCAGTTCGTAAATGCGCCGTTCGGCCGCGCGCAGCTGCTCGGCGAGTTCCTGCCCCATCTGGTTCAGGCGCTCGGTGTCCACTTTCACCCCGGTGAATTCCATATCGGCCAAAATCGCCGCTAACGGCTGCTCAAGCGCCATCAACAGCTCGTCCTGCTCGTTGCGGCGCAAGTCATCCATCATTGGCTGCTCGAGCGCCCAAATCGCTGCCGCCTTGCGGACGAGATGCTCGGCGAGTGCCGGCTCGTCCGGAACAGACCGTTTCGCCCCTTTGCCGTAGACCGCTTCGTCGGACCGCACGGCCTCGTATTGTTTCATTTTGGCCACCGCCGCGACATCGCTAGCATCTTGTCCGGGGTTGAGCAAATACGCCGCCAGCAGCAAATCAAACGAGACGCCGCGCAGGTCGATCCCTTTCCATCGTAAAGCGACCGTCGCCCGCTTCGAGTCAAACATGCTTTTTTTCTTCGTCTCATCGGCAAGCCAAGCGCGAAACTGCGGGTCAGCCAGCGCCACCTCCGAAGGCAGGAAAAACCGCCCGCGTTCCGAGACAACAGCAATGCCGACGATCGGCGCGTCATGATAGTTGTCTTCCACGACTTCAACGACCAAGGCCGCCTTGTCAGCGAGCATCTCTTCCGTCACGCGCTCCACCATGGTGAAGTCGATGTGGGCAAGCGGCTCGCTCTCTTCCGCCCTCGGCCCTTCCATCTTCTCAAGGAGCGACTGAAACCCGAGCTCTTTAAACAAAGCGATCACGCTCTCCCGGTCTTCGCCTTCGTAGGCCGTATCCTCAAGCGACAGCGCGATCGGAGCGTCGCGGCAAATGCTCGCCAGCCGTTTGCTTAGGAGGGCGGTATCGCGATGTTGGCGCAGCGTTTCTTTCAGCTTTTCCCCTTGGATTTCATCAATGGAGTCGAGCACATTTTCGACTGTCCCGAACTGCTTTAACAACTTGACCGCCGTTTTTTCGCCGATGCCGGGCACGCCAGGGATGTTGTCCGATTTATCCCCCATCAGTCCTTTTAAGTCAACGATTTGCTCGGGAGCGAGCCCGTATTTTTCGCGAATCGTTTCCGGCGTGTACGATTCCATCTCGGTGATCCCTTTTTTCGTGATTTCCACCGTCACATGAGGGGAGGCGAGTTGGGTCAAATCCCGGTCTCCGGAGATGACTTTCACCTCAAACCCGGCCTGCTCAGCGCGGGCGGCGAGCGTTCCGATAATGTCGTCCGCTTCGTAGTTGTCAAGTTCGTAAGCTGGAATGCGATAGGCGTTCAACAGCTCGCGCAGCAGCGGAAACTGCTCGGACAATTCCGGGGGCGTCTGCTGGCGCCCGCCTTTATACTCGCGAAACACTTCATGACGAAACGTCGTTTTGCCCGCATCAAACGCCACTAACAAATGAGTAGGCGCCTCTTCCGCCACGATTTTGCGCAGCATCATGGCAAATCCGTAGACAGCATTCGTATGAACGCCTTTGTCGTTATGCAAAAGCGGCAGCGCAAAAAAAGCGCGATAGGCCACACTGTTGCCGTCAATCAAGACCAGTTTTTTCTTCAATCCCATCCCTCCTCGGATGCTTCTTGTTTTTATTGTATCATGCGGCGGCGTTAAAGAAACATCGCCTCGCTGCTCCGGCCCCCAAAGCGGTGCTGAAGGAAGGGCCGCCTCAGCCCGAATGGACTCGCCCTCCCCCAACCCGGCAGCGATGAAAAAAGCCGGCTACCGCTCCGGCTTGGGAAAGTGAATCGTAAACACCGTGCCGCGCCCGACTTCGCTTTCCACGGTGATGGAGCCGTGATGGGCTTCGACGAGATGCTTGACGATCGAAAGGCCCAGCCCGGTCCCGCCCGAATCGCGGCTGCGCGCTTTATCGACGCGGTAAAAGCGCTCAAAGATGCGAGGAATCTCCTTTTTCTCAATGCCGATGCCGGTATCTTTGACGCGCAGCCACACTTCCTGCGCCGTCTCCCCCGCGTCGACGATGACTTGCCCTTGTTCGGGGGTATAGGCGATGGCGTTGGCCAACAAGTTAAGCAAAATTTGCTTCAGCCGGTTTCGATCACCGCGAATGACCAGATCCGGCGGCGCCTTGACTTGCAAAGCGATGCGCTTGGCCGCCGCCCGCTGGCGGAACACCGCTGCCGCTTCCTCCATGATCTCGGCCGCGTTCACTTCCTCCCACTGAAGCTGAAAGCCTTGCTGCTCGATTTTCGATAAATCAAGAAGCTCTTCGACGAGCGTTTGCAGCCGTTCGCTTTCTTTTAAAATAATGGCTAAAAAGTGCTCGAGCGCCTGCTCATCTTTCATCGCTCCATCCAACAGCGTTTCGGCAAACCCTTTAATCGATGTCACCGGCGTTTTCAGTTCATGCGAGACGTTGGCGACAAAATCTTTGCGGATCTGCTCGAGCCGCTTCAGTTCGGTAATGTCATGGAAGACGACGACAATCCCTTTCCACTCAGCGCCTTTTCCGATAATCGGGGCGCCGTAGACGTCAAAGTGCTTTCGCTCAATCCCGACCGTCAGCCGCATATGGCGGCGCATCGCCGCCTCGGTCATGAAAATCTCGTCGATCAAGCGGACGATGTCGCGGTGCGGGAGCACATCGGCATACGGGCGATACAAGGCGTCGGACGGATCGATGTGAAATTGGGACTGAAAGGCGCGGTTAATGAGAAACACATGGCCGCGGTGATCGATGAACAGAAGGCCGCTGCCGACGTTTTCAATAAGCGTATGAAGGCGATCGGTCTGAATTTCCCGCGCCCGGCTCATTTCTTGCAAATGGCGAGCAAGCCGGTTGATGGAACGGACCAACATGCCGGCTTCTTTATATTCGCCATCGGGCACCCGGGCGGCGTAATTGCCTTTTTCCAGCTCAAACGCCACCTTGGTCGCCTCTTCAATCGGTCTCATATATTGATTGGCGATTTTCCAGCCAAGGGCGATGATGACAACGAGCGCCATGCCAAGGCTGCTGATGAGAACCCCCCAAATCCGCTCGTTCACCGCTTTGAGCGAGCTCGTCGGTGTGCTGACGACGACGTATCCGTCCTGTCCGC
The DNA here is from genome assembly GCF_001587475.1 of Geobacillus sp. B4113_201601. NCBI lineage: Bacteria > Bacillati > Bacillota > Bacilli > Caryophanales > Anoxybacillaceae > Geobacillus > Geobacillus sp. B4113_201601. Next base: position 133,673 of record NZ_LQYX01000074.1, on the reverse strand, counting down.
TTGGCCCATACGGAACAAGGCAGTAGTACACATCGTCCGTTTTTTCAATCACCGAAAAGCGCGCGGACGTTGTCGTCGGCAAAATGGAGCGGATGATGCGCGCGTGGTCCTTGTCGCTGATCGCCGCGATACGCCCGCTGTCAAACCGCACCCGCCCATCGCGATCGAGCACGGTGATGCGCGAGGACAGCTCGTCCCCCATTTCTTGCAAATCGGTGCGAATGCGCTCAAGCGGTTCATTTTCCAGCAAAATGGCGAGCGCTTTCGCCTCCTTTTCCATCCGCTTATTGATCGTCTCGGTATAAAACTCTTTCAGCAGCTGGCCAAGCAAAAAGCCGAGGGCGATCAACACGGCCGCAATCAGCGCCACAAGCCAGAAAAGAAGCCGGGAGCGAAGGCTACTCATGCCGTTTGGGCTCCTCCAGTTTGTATCCGAGGCCGCGCACCGTTTTGATGTACACCGGCTTTTTCGTATCGTCTTCGATCTTGTCGCGCAAGTGGCTGATATGGACGTCAACGATGCGCGTATCGCCAGCGAAATCGTAATTCCAAACCGCGCTGAGCAACTGGTCGCGCGTCAGCACCCTTCCTTTATGACGGGCCAAATAAAGAAGCAATTCAAACTCTTTCGGCGTCAACTCGAGCGGTCTGCCGCCCACCGTCGCTTCGTAGCGGTCCGGGAAAATTTCCAACTGCCCGATGACAAGCCGTTCGCCTAACTCAGCCGCCGGTTGAGAAAGCTCGGTGCGGCGCAAAATCGCCTTCACCCGCGCGACGACCTCGCGCGGGCTGAACGGCTTCGTCATGTAGTCATCGGCGCCCAGCTCCAACCCGAGCACTTTATCAAACTCATCATCGCGAGCCGTCAACATTAAAATCGGCGTCATGATTTGCCGCTGGCGAAGCCGCTTGCACACTTCAACGCCGTCCAGCTTCGGCAGCATCAAATCGAGGATCATCAGCGCCGGCTGTTCACGCTCCACTTTATCTAGCGCTTCTTCGCCATCATAGGCGGCGGCCACTTGAAAACCGGCCTTCTCCAAATTGTAGGTCAACAACGTCACAATCGGCTGCTCATCGTCAACAACCAAAATTTTCTTACTCATTCCGCTCCTCCCATTCGCCAGTCATTCTATTTGTATCATACCATACTTTCCGCTTTCGTTCGGCAAAAAAAGAAAGAGGGTGTCGCAAACTGCGGCAAGACCCCCTCTTTTTCGCTATAAAAACAGACGTTCTCCTTTTATAACTGCCCGGCTGCCCGAAAGCAGCCCCCTTTCGCATCCGTCCCGCGCCCATCTCGCCTCCCCTGTTCCATCTTCCCGTCCAAGCGAAGCGAGCGCTGCTCTTTCAGCCTAAAAATTTTCAAGCGCACGGCTGTCCAAACGTGGCAACGTATGCGGCGGACAGGCGGACAGCTCGCCGGTGAGCACCATTTCCGCCCCGCGCGTCGCCGTCACCGCCAACGTGACGCAATGGCTTGCTTCATCCACGTCAGTCACTTCCAGCAAAAATTCAAGCGTTTCATAATGATACACTGGCCGGAGAAAGCGAATATCATTCCTTGTAATATAACTGCCCGGGCCTGGCAAATATTTCGACACCGCCGATGTGATCATTCCCATCAGCATGATCGGCGGAACGACCGGCTTGCCAAACGGCGTTTGCGAAGCGTAATCGTGCTGAATGTAGAGCGGGTTGGCATCGTCGGTCAACCCGAGGTAAAGCAGCAAATCTTTGTCTTCGATGGCCGCTTGGAACACAAGTTTTTCCCCAACTTGAATTTCTCCGATTCGTCTCCCCAGCTTTCGCTTTTTCAACATAGTTCCACTCCTTTGTTGCTCCTGACCTTCATGGGCTACAATCGTCACTAGCGGCGCCAAGCGCTGTTTTCGCACCCTAAATTCAGAAAGCGCTTTCAAAAAAGCGGCGGCAAAAATCCGGGTCAAGCCCGAATTTTTGCATCGTACTATTCGAGCACGCGCATGACGTTTTTCACCGACTCGACCGACTTGGCGAGCGCTGCTTTTTCCTCTTCCGTCAGCTCGAGCTCGATCACTTTCTCAATGCCGTTGCCGCCCAAGATTGTCGGCACGCCCAAATAAATGCCTTCGTATCCGTATTCGCCTTCGAGGTAGGCGATCGCCGGCAAAATGCGGCGCTGGTCTTTCAAAATCGCCTCGACCATTTCAACAAGCGAAGCGGCCGGCGCGTAGTAGGCGCTGCCGTTGCCGAGCAAATTGACGATTTCCCCGCCGCCTTTGCGCGTCCGCTCAACGATGGCGTCCAAACGGTCTTTCGGAATCAGCTTTTCGAGCGGGATGCCGCCGGCGTACGAATAGCGGACGAGCGGCACCATGTCGTCGCCATGCCCCCCCAACACGAAACCGGTGACGTCTTTAACAGAAATGTTCAGCTCTTGGGCGACGAACGTGCGGAAACGCGCCGTATCGAGGACGCCCGATTGGCCGATGACCCGGTTTTTCGGGAAGCCGGATTCCTTGAAGACGGTGTACGTCATCGCATCAACCGGGTTCGTCAAAACGATGATGTAGCAGTTCGGCGAGTATTTGACGACTTCTTTCGTCACTTGCTTCATAATTTTCTGGTTCGTCGTCACCAAATCGTCGCGGCTCATGCCCGGCTTGCGAGCGATGCCGGCCGTAATGACGACGATGTCCGAATCGGCTGTGTCAGCGTAGTCCGACGTGCCGACGATGTTGGCGTCAAACCCAAGCACCGGGCTCGACTCGAGCATGTCGAGCGCCTTTCCTTTCGTCGGGTTTTCGAGCTGCGGAATGTCGACGAGCACGACGTCGCCGAGCTCTTTTTGCGCCAGCAGGAACGCCGTTGTCGCCCCCGTGAATCCAGCGCCGATCACCGAGATTTTTTTCCGTTTCATCGCCATCGTTTGCCATCCCTTTCTTTTAAGGTTGGTGATTAGATCAAAAGAAACGAGGGAAACGCTAGATTTTTCAAATCGACAAACTTGGATAAAACGTGGTTTTGTTTCCCTTCCCACTGTATCAATTTCCCAACTATACTCTTCTCTCGTTGTTGATCGGCTATTTTTCCAACATTAGTCCATATTGCGGATGAGCGCATCAGCGAATTCCGAACATTTCACTTCGGTTGCCCCTTCCATCAGGCGGGCAAAGTCATACGTCACGATTTTCGCGGCGATCGTTTTTTCCATCGCTTTGATGATCAATTGCGCCGCTTCGTTCCAGCCGAGATGCTCAAACATCATGACGCCGGACAAAATGACGGACGACGGATTGACTTTGTCAAGCCCGGCGTATTTCGGCGCCGTGCCGTGCGTCGCTTCGAAGATGGCGTGGCCGGTTTCGTAGTTGATGTTTGCCCCCGGCGCGATGCCGATGCCGCCGACTTGAGCCGCGAGCGCGTCGGAAATGTAGTCGCCGTTTAAGTTCATCGTCGCGATGACGTCAAACTCGCGCGGGCGCGTTAAGATTTGCTGTAAGAAGATGTCGGAGATCACATCTTTGATGATGACTTTTCCAGCCGCTTCTGCTTCGGCCAGCGCTTTGTTCGCTGCTTCTTTGCCTTCCGCTTCGACGATGCGGTCGTATTGCGCCCATGTGAACACTTTGTCGGCAAACTCTTCCTCAGCAAGTTCATAGCCCCAGTTTTTAAACGCGCCTTCGGTGAATTTCATGATGTTTCCTTTATGAACGAGCGTCACCGATTTGCGGCCATGTTCGATCGCATAGTTGATCGCCGCGCGCACAAGCCGTTTCGTTCCTTGTTCGGAAATCGGCTTAATGCCGATGCCGGACGTTTCCGGGAAGCGGATTTTGCGCACGCCCATCTCGTTTTGCAAAAAGTCGATCACTTTTTTCACTTCCGGCGTGCCTTTGGCATATTCAATGCCGGCGTAAATGTCTTCCGTGTTTTCGCGGAAAATGACCATGTCGGTGTCTTCCGGGCGTTTCACCGGCGACGGAACGCCTTGGAAGTAGCGAACCGGCCGCAGGCAGACGAACAAGTCAAGCTCTTGACGAAGCGCGACGTTCAGCGAGCGGATGCCTCCGCCAACCGGCGTCGTCAGCGGCCCTTTAATGGCGATTATGTATTCGCGGATCGTCTCGAGCGTTTCATCCGGAAGCCAGCTGCCCGTCAGTTTGTATGCTTTCTCGCCGGCGAGCACTTCCTTCCAGACGATTTTTTTCTCGCCTTTGTACGCTTTTTCCACCGCAGCCTCGAGCACGCGCGAAGCGGCCGCCCAAATGTCCGGGCCGGTTCCGTCCCCTTCAATGAACGGGATGATCGGATGGTTTGGAACGTTTAACACTCCGTTGGTAACAGTAATTTTTTCCCCTTGCGTCACGAGTCAAACCCCCAATTTTTTTATTTTGCAAAGGCGTGAAGGCGCGCCTTCCCGCCTTGTCCACCTGTTTCGCCTTGCTCAGCCTTATTCAGCCCTGTTCAGCCGCGCTCGTCGATCGGCACGTACGACCGCTTGCCCGGACCCGTGTACTCGGCGCGCGGACGGATGAGCCGGTTGTTGTCATATTGTTCCAAAATATGGGCGATCCATCCCGACGTGCGGCTGATCGCAAAAATCGGCGTAAACAAATCATGATCGATTCCTAAACAATGGTAAACCGAGGCGGAATAAAAGTCAACGTTCGGCGGCAGCGCTTTTTCCGATGTGACGATTTCTTCAATCTTCGTCGACATTTCGTACCAATGCGGCTCGCCAACGAGCTTCGTCAGCTTTTCCGACATTTTTTTCAAATGTTTGGCGCGCGGGTCGCCTTTCCGGTACACGCGATGGCCAAAGCCCATGATTTTCTCTTTATTGGCCAGCTTTCCGCGAATGTACGGCTCAACGTTGTCAACGGTGCCGATTTCCGTCAGCATTTTCATCACCGCTTCGTTTGCCCCGCCGTGAAGCGGTCCCTTTAAGGCGCCGATCGCCGCTGTAATGCCGGAATACATGTCGGAGAGCGTCGCCACGCAAACGCGCGCCGTGAATGTCGATGCGTTCAACTCGTGATCGGCGTGCAACACGAGCGCCTTGTTGAACGCTTCCGCAGCAACGGCGTCCGGCTCTTGTCCGGTCAACATGTACAAGAAATTGGCAGCAAAGCTCAAATCTCGGCGCGGCGCAACCGGTTCCAGCCCTTTGCGCACGCGGGCAAACGCCGCGACGATCGTCGGGATTTTCGCCTGCAGCCGGATCGCTTTCCGGTAGTTCGCCTCTTTCGTCATGTCGTCCGCCTCGTCATCATAGAGGCCGAGAAGCGAGATCGCCGTGCGCAACGCCGCCATCGGATGCACGTTGGCAATTGGATACAGCTTGAAGTGCTCAACGATTTCCTTTGGAATGTCCGCGTTTTCCGCCAGCTGCTTCTTCAATTCTTCGAGCTGCGCTTTCGTTGGCAGCTCCCGATGCCAAAGCAAATAAACGACCTCTTCAAAGGAAGCGTTTTCGGCCAAATCGTCAATATCGTAGCCGGCGTACGTCAATGTATCATCGATGATCGAGCTGATGCTTGAGGTTGTCGCCACAACCCCTTCTAAACCGCGGGTTACCGTCATGTCCAATCTCCCCTTCTTTTCATAAGTTCCGTCCATCATCGTTGGAAGGACGATGAGCGCTTGCTCGAAACCGTGGCAAAAACGAAGGCATGGGCGAAAGTGCTTACATCGCCGTGCCAGCCGCCTTGCAAAAACGCTGTTCCCCCGCTTGGCCCGAAAAACGAACTCACGCTTATTATTATAAACAATTATCAGACTTTTGTCAGCTGTCATACGTCATAAAGAGACAGGCGCCACGAACAAGCGGAACACGCTTCGCCGACAAACGAACCAGTCGTTTGCCCGAGCGGTTAAAAATATTCTACCATTTTGATGACCGCATAGGCAATGCCAGCGCCGATCAGCGGACCGACCGCCACACCATGGAAAAGCGCGACGGCGATGATCGTCCCGAACGCCAAAGCGGCCGTCATTTGCGGATCGCTCGCCAACAGTGTCACTCCTCCTTTGGCGATCAAGGCGACCAAAATGCCGGATAACAAAGCGATCCAAGCCGACAGCGATTGCAGCGAACCAACGAGCTCTTTCCAGCCGATGTGTCCAGCGGCAATCGGAGCGAGCACCGCGATCGTAATAACGGTCACTCCCCAATGAATCCCCTTCGATTGAAGGATCGACAAAAGCGGCTCGCTAAAGCCGGACCACTTTACGGCCAGCAGCACGGCGACCGCGATCACAAGCGACTCATTTTTCGACAGCAAGCCAAGCGCCAACAGCGCCAACAAAAACAGCACCGATTCATTCACGGCGGCTCATCCTCCTTCGAGCGGGATAGGAAACTTGTTTTTTTGCTTCTTCGTAAACAAACGTGTAATATTATCCATATGGAGATTCGTTTGGGGGTGAAACATTGTCCCGAGTGTATGTCGACCGTTTTTTGCGCTTTTTTTTCGTCGTTGCCATCGCCGGCATTAGCGTTTGGGCGCTGTATTACATCGCAACGTTGACGTACCCGTTTATCATCGCTTTCCTCATCGCCCTGCTCATTAATCCGCTCGTCGATGGGCTGGAGCGGAAAGCGAAAATGCCGCGCTGGCTGGCGGTCAGTGTCACGCTCATCGTCCTGTTCGCCGCCGTCGCTGGGATCGTGACGCTGTTGATCGCCGAAATCGTGTCGGGAACGCAATATTTGGCCGATGTCGTGCCTAGCAAATTTCAAACGCTAGTTTCGTATATCGAAACGTTCGTTGCCGATCAGCTCATCCCGATCTACAAAGATTTGGCGGGCATGTTCAAAAGTTTAAGCAGCCAGCAGCAAGATACGATCATGAAAAACATCCAGTCGGTAGGGCAAAAAATCGGCACAACGGTAGGGGAATTTATCCAAACGATCTTGCGAAACATTCCCCAGCTTCTCGCCTGGCTGCCCAATATCGCGACCGTCTTTATTTTTTCGCTGCTGGCCACGTTTTTCATCAGCAAAGACTGGCATCGGCTCATGCGCATGGCGCAGCGCTGGCTGCCCGCGAAAGCTCGCACAAGCGGCAAAACGGTGTTCGTCGATTTGAAGCGGGCGCTGTTCGGCTTTATGAAAGCGCAGGCGACGCTCATTTCGATTACGACGGTCATCGTGTTAATCGGCCTGTTGATTTTGCGCGTCGATTACGCGATTACCATCGCCTTGATCATCGGGTTCGTCGATCTTTTGCCGTATTTAGGAACCGGGATCGTATTCGTCCCTTGGATCATTTACGCGGCGGTGAGCGGCGACATCCCGTTTGCGATCGGCCTTGGCGTTTTGTATATCGTTGTGCTCGTCCAGCGGCAGATTATGGAACCGAAAGTGCTCTCCTCATCGATCGGCCTTGATCCGCTCGCCACGCTCATCGCTTTGTTCGTCGGTTTCAAGCTGCTTGGCTTTCTCGGGCTGATCGCCGGGCCGGTTGCGCTCGTCATCATCCGCACCCTTCACAGCGCCAACGTCTTTCGCGACATTTGGCGGTTTATCATCGGCAAGCCGGCCGCATAACTGACAGAGCGCAGCTGCCGTTTGTCCGTTTAGGCGAAAGGGGGCGGCGGAAAAAGCCGTCTTCCGTGAGGACAGGCTCAACATATCGCGCGGCACAAAAAATCGATGAGGAAAGAGGGTGTTCCCATCCATTGGGGACACCCTCTTTTGATGTGAACCGGCTACAAGACGCTCGCATGTCCGCGGTAGATGGCGCCAAACCCGCCGTCGACCGTGATTTCTTGTCCGTCTTGAAACAGGCGGGTCGCATTCTCGACCCCGACGACGACCGGAACGCCGAGGCTTAACCCGACGACGGCCGCATGGCTCGTCAGCCCGCCTTCTTCCGTGATGATCGCCGCCGCTTTTTCCAGCGCCGGCATCATATCGGCATCGGTGCTGATGGTGACCAAAATGCCGCCTTCCACCATTTTTCGGCACGCCTCTTCCGCCGTTTTGGCGACGACCGCCTTGCCGAACGCCGACTTGCGGCCGATGCCTTGCCCTTTGGCGAGCAGATCGCTGATGACGTGCACTTTCATCAAGTTCGTCGAACCGGTTTCGCCGACCGGCACGCCGGCGGTGATCACGACCAAGTCGCCGTGCTTGACCAAACCGGAGCGCACCGCCGCATCGACGGCCACATCCAACATTTCATCCGTCGTGTTCACATGCGGCGCCTCTTTCGTATAGACGCCCCAGACGAGCGCTAACCGACGCGATACCGCCTCGTCTGAGGTGACGGCGATAATCGGCGCTTTCGGACGGTATTTGGCCACCATCTGCGGCGTTTTTCCGCTCACTGTCGGCGTGACGATCGCGGCGACATCTAAATTCAGCGCCGTATGGGCGACCGACTGGCCGATGGCATCGGTGATCGTCGTTTGGCTCTCTTTCGTGCGCTGCGACAACATGTCGCGGTGCTCCAACGCCTGTTCGGTGCGAAGCGCGATTTGGTGCATCGTGCGGACCGCTTCAACCGGGTACTGGCCGGCTGCCGTCTCCCCGGACAGCATGACCGCATCCGTGCCGTCAAAAATGGCGTTGGCGACGTCGCTGGCCTCCGCCCGCGTCGGACGCGGGTTGCGCTGCATTGAATCAAGCATTTGCGTCGCTGTAATGACCGGCTTGCCGAGCATGTTGCATTTTTTAATGAGCATTTTTTGGATGAGGGGGACTTCCTCAGCCGGAATTTCTACGCCTAAGTCGCCGCGTGCCACCATGAGGCCGTCGGCTGCTTCCAAAATTTCATCGATGTTGGCCACGCCTTCTTCGTTTTCGATTTTGGCGATGATTTGGATGCCGAGCGCATCGTTCGCTTCAAGCAGCTCGCGGATTTCCAACACATCGGACGCCCGGCGCACGAACGACGCAGCGATGAAGTCGATCCCCTGGCGGATGCCGAACAAAATGTCAGCGCGATCTTTGTCGGTGATGCCCGGCAAATTGACGCGCACGCCGGGAACGTTGACCCCTTTTTTGTTTTTCAGAACCCCGCCGTTTAAGACGGTGGTGACTATTTCCCCCGCTTCTTTATCGATCGCCGTGACTTCGAGGCCGATCAGCCCATCATCGAGCAAAATGGTCGAGCCGACGGATACGTCATCGATCAGTCCCGGATAAGTGATGGAAATTTTGTCTCGGGTCCCGAGCACTTCGTTCATCGAAATGACGAGCCTCGCGCCTTCCTTCAGCTCGATGGCGCCGTTTTCCATGTTATGCGTGCGAATTTCCGGACCTTTTGTGTCAAGCAAAATCGCCACCGTTTTCCCGGTTTGCTGCGCCGCTGTGCGAATGTTGGCAATGCGCCTCCCGTGTTCTTCATGATCGCCGTGCGAAAAGTTGAGGCGCGCTACGTTCATGCCTGCCTCGATCAATTGCACGAGCTTGTCCACGCTTTCGCTTGCCGGCCCAATCGTACAAACAATTTTCGTTTTCCGCTTCATCGCTTCTTCTTCCTTTCCCCTCGGGAAGTGAACTCCCCGCCGCTTCCGAACAGGCGGGGGCTTCAAGCGGCTTGGGCGTGTTTGCCAAACGGCAAGACACTATCCCGACTACGCTGTCTTTCATTCCGAAATGTCTGCTCTACTCATAGACTAGCATATTCGTCAATGATTGCCAACCGTGCTTCCTCTCCCGGCGGGCCCATGGGACCGCCGCTCGCCCTTTCTTGGCGCCGGGAGATGGTTTTCAAAACCGTTAAATCGACAGCTCTTTCGACAACGCATACATCCGCTGATCGATCGTATGAATTTGGCTCAACGCTTCGGCGATGTCATGGTCGACGAGCCGGTTGTTTTGGATGCCGACGCAACGGCCGCCTTTGCCTTCAAGCAAAAGTTCGACCGCCCGGGCGCCGAGACGGCTCGCTAACACGCGGTCAAACGCCGTCGGCGATCCGCCGCGCTGCACGTGGCCAAGCACCGTCACGCGCGTCTCAAAACCGGTCGCCTCTTGAATTTGCCGCCCAACGTCAACGCCGCTGCCGACTCCTTCGGCGACGATGATGATGCTATGTTTTTTGCCGCGTTCATGGCCGCGCTTCAAGCGAGCGATGATATCATCCATATCGTAGTCCGCTTCCGGGATCAAAATCGTCTCCGCCCCGCCGGCAAGCCCCGACCATAAGGCAATGTCGCCGGCATGACGGCCCATGACTTCAATGACATACGTCCGCTCATGCGACGTCGCCGTGTCGCGAATTTTGTCAATGGCGTCAATAACGGTGTTCAACGCCGTATCAAACCCGATGGTAAAATCCGTCCCCGGGATATCGTTGTCGATCGTCCCGGGCACGCCGACGCACGGAAAGCCATGCTCGGTCAATTTTTTTGCCCCTTGGTAGGACCCGTCACCGCCGATGACGACCAGCCCTTCAATGCCGTGTTGTTTCAGCTGTTCGATCCCTTTTTTCTGCCCTTCCTCCGTCTTAAACTCCGGACAGCGGGCGGTATAAAGAATCGTGCCGCCGCGATGGATAATATCCCCGACATCGCCGACTTCAAGCTTTTTGATATTGCCGGCAATCAGCCCGGCATAGCCATGATACACGCCGTACACTTCGACGCCGTGGTAAATGGCTTTGCGGACGACCGCGCGAATGGCCGCGTTCATGCCCGGCGAGTCGCCGCCGCTCGTCAATACACCAATCCGTTTCATCACTTCCACCTCATTTGTCTCGAATTGCACACGTCCGACCTCATACGTCTGTCGCCTCTAAACATTCCTAATGTACCATGAACGCCTGTTGAACACAACAGGGAACGCACGCTGAAACAGCTTACAAGGGGCGATTTTTTAAACAGAACAAAGCTGTCCATAGGGAACCGGATCATGTGTTGAGACGCCATTGTTTAGACAGAACAAAGCTGTCCCGCCAGCGGAGGACAGCTTGTTTCTTATCTTGCCCGAATCGTCTCTTGTAAAAACGAGACGCGGCCCATTTGTTTAAATTTTTCGTAGCGCTGTTCCACGAGCGCCTCGCCGTCGAGCGCCAGCAGCTCTTTCAGCGAAGCGCGCAGCACGCGGTCGATTTCTTTCGCCTGTTCATCGGCATTGCGGTGGGCGCCGCCTTTCACTTCCGGAATGATTTCATCAATAACGCCAAGCGCTTTTAAGTCATGAGCGGTGATTTTCATCGTTTCCGCCGCCCGCTGCGCCAATGAGGCGTCTTTCCACAAAATCGCCGCCGCCCCTTCCGGCGAGATGACCGAGTACGTGGAGTTTTCCAGCATATGAATATGGTTGCCGACGCCAAGCGCCAGCGCCCCACCGCTTCCGCCTTCACCGATGACGATGCAGACAACCGGCACGGTGAGTCCCGCCATTTCAAACAAGTTGCGGGCGATCGCCTCGCTTTGCCCGCGCTCTTCCGCCGCTTTGCCCGGATAGGCGCCTTTTGTATCAATGAAGCAAATGATCGGACGGGAAAACTTTTCCGCCTGCTTCATGAGCCGCAGCGCTTTCCGGTAGCCTTCGGGGTGCGGCATGCCGAAATTGCGGCGCAAATTTTCTTTCGTATCTTTGCCGCGCTGGTGGCCGATCACCGTCACCGGAAGCCCGTCGTACATGGCAATGCCGCCGACGATCGCTTCGTCATCGCCGAAGCAGCGGTCGCCGTGGCACTCGAGAAAGTTTGTAAACAGCCGCTCGATGTAATCGAGCGTCGTCGGCCGTTGCGGATGGCGGGCGATTTGCACGCGATCCCACGGCGTCAAGTTCGCGTACACTTCGTTTTCCAATTTGGCTAGGCGCGCCTCCAGCTTTTCGATTTCCACCGATAAGTCAACGTCTGCCGTTTTCATAAACTCTTTCAACTCTTGAATTTTGCGGCGCAACTCGACCAGCGGCTTTTCAAATTCTAATTCCGCCACCATCCCGCTTCCCCTCCTCCGTTATGAATCGCCAGCACAACGGCCAGCTTTTCCTTCAGCTCATGACGATGGATGACAGCATCCAGCTGCCCGTGCTTCAGCAAAAACTCCGCCGTCTGGAAGTCTTCCGGCAGCTCTTCGCGCACCGTCTGCTCGATGACGCGGCGGCCGGCAAAGCCGATGAGCGCCCCCGGTTCGGCAAAGTTATAATCCCCAAGCGAGGCAAAGCTCGCCGATACACCGCCGGTTGTCGGATGGGTCATGACGGAAATGAACAAGCCGCCGCTGTTGCTGAATCGTTTGAGCGCGGCGCTCGTTTTCGCCATTTGCATGAGGCTTAGCACCCCTTCTTGCATGCGGGCGCCGCCGGACGCGGTGAAAATGAGAAACGGCACGCCTTGCTCCCTCGCCCGTTCAACGGCGCGGGCGATTTTTTCGCCGACAACCGAGCCCATGCTGCCCATGCGGAACGACGAATCCATGACAGCTATGACGAGCGGATGGCCGTCAAGCGTCCCTTCGCCGGTGACGACCGCCTCGTTCAGTCCGGACTTGCGCCGGTCTTCTTCCAGCTTTTCGCTATAGCCCGGAAAACCGAGCGGATTGACCGAGATCATATCGGCGTCATACTCGCGGAAGCTGCCGTCATCAAGCACGCTGGCAATTCGCTCGCGCGCCGGCAGCGGGTGATGGTAGCCGCAGCTTAGGCAGACGCGCAAGTTTTTGACCAATTCTTTCGTATACATGATTTTTTTGCATTGCGGACATTTCGTCATCACGCCTTCCGGAACTTCATGCTTCAGTTGTTCGGCAGGCAGCGGCGCGTATTTTTTCTTTTTGCCAAATAAGTCTTTCCACATGAGGGAGCCCCTCCTTTATGATCCATTGTATCGGTTTCCTGGTTTATACTGCAACACCGAAAAAGAAAAGTGGAGGGCAGATCGCGCTGCCCATGGAGCCTTTCCGTGAAAATGCCGCACTGGTGCGGATTTTCATCCCCGGATGGAGGGCAGATCACTCTGCCCATGGAGCTTTTCCGTAAAGAGCGATTTATTTGACGGCAACGGCGCCAAATCCGAACAAAGCGATCAGTTCATCGACAAAGGGTGCCGTCAAAGCTACCGCATACCGCTCCGGCAGGCGGAGAAGCGCGCGTTTACGTTCGTCATACAAGTAAACAGGCGTGCGGCCGCTATGCTGTTCAAGCAGCTGTTTCAGCGCAGCGAGCCGGCCGCTGTCCGCGCCGCTGGCATTGATGTAGAGCGCCGACACCGGCAAGCCCCACGCGCGGCGGATGACGAGCTGGCGCCGTCCTCCGCGCCTTTCCATCGTCCCGGAAAGCAAAACGAACGCTCCCTCCACGAGCTCAGCAGCAGCGCGGGCATATATCGGTGGAAAAGCGACCGCCTCCACTTCTCCGCTTTCATCGCCGATGGTCAAAAACGCCATCTCCTCGCCAAACTTCGTCCGCGTTTTCCGCAGCTGCGCGACCGCCCCCCCGACCACCACGGACGGGCCGTCCGCCTCAGCGGCGAACACGGCATGCGCCGCCTGAAACAACGGTCGGCATACCGCCGCTGGATGCGGGGTGACGGCAAAACCGAGACATTCTCTCTCCCGGCGGCGGCGCTCGCTGGGCGTCCACGGTTTGGCCTCGGCGTATTTCGGCTGGGGTGAAAATCCGATCGCTCCCCCATACGCGCTCAGCCATTCGGCATGTTCGGCGGCGATCTCAATGCTCGCTGAAAGGACGGCGCGCTCGACTCCAAATTCATCGAAGGCGCCGGCAGAAATCAGCGCCTCCAGCGCCGGACGCGCCAATCCTTTCGGCAGCAGGCGAACGGCAAAGTCGAAAAAGTCGGCAAACGCCCCGTGCGCTTTTCGCTCATCGATGATGGGCTTCGCAGCCGAGCCGACATGCTTCACCGCCGAAAGCCCCGTGCGGATCGCCTCCCCTTCGATCGCAAACCGATAGCCGCTCCGGTTGATCGACGGCGGCAAAACCGGAAGGCCCTTCCGCTCCGCCTCGCGTCTGTAAAGCGCCATCGTTTCCCGATCGCCGGCCGCATCCGTCAACATGACCGCATAAAAACAGAGCGGATAATGCGCTTTAATATACGCCATCGCATACGACAGCCGCGCATAGCTGACCGCGTGGCTTCGATTAAAACCATAATGGGCAAAACGAACGATGTGCCGGTACAGCTCCTCGGCCACGTCCTCTGCGTAACCGTTCGCAAGGCAGCCGGCGACAAACGCCTCTTTCTGCTCGGCCAACAGCGCCTTTTCCTTTTTCGCCACCGCCCGCCGGAGCACGTCCGCTTGTCCGAGCGAAAAGCCCGCCAGCCGGGCAGCGATTTGCATAATTTGCTCCTGATAAATCAATACACCGTAAGTCGGCGCCAAAATGGGAGCGAGATCCGGGTGCGCATACGACACCGGCTCTTCGCCGCGCTTGCGCCGAATGTAAACAGGGATCATCTCCATCGGGCCGGGGCGGTACAACGCGTTGACCGCGACCAAATCCTCAAACTCGGACGGCCGCAGTTCAGCAAGCACGCGCTTCATTCCCGCGGATTCGAGCTGAAAAATGCCGTTCGTGTCCCCCGAACTAAGGAGCGCGTACGTTTTGGCATCATCGAGCGGCAGCGCGTCAACCGCAAACGGCCGCCCCGTCTGCCGCTCGACGAGGCGCGCCATCCGGCCGATCAGCGTCAACGTGCGCAACCCGAGAATATCGATTTTCAACAACCCGAGCGCCTCAAGCGCGCCCATCGCGTATTGCGTGAGCGGCCATGGGCCGTGGCTAGGCTGCAACGGCACATGGGCGAGCAGCGGCTCGGGGCTGATGATGACGCCGGCGGCGTGAATCGACGTGTGGCGCGGCAAGCCTTCCAGTTTTTGCGCTACAAAAAGCCAACGATCCCCGCCGCGAACGGCGCTAACCGCCCGACGAAAGGCAGCCGATTCGTCATGCCAGCGACGAATCGTGAGTCCTTGCCGGTTGGGCAGCAGCGCGATCACCCGCTCCGTTTCCTCCCCGGGAAGGCCGAGCGCCTTCGCCGTCTCGCGCAGCGCCGCTTTGGCGCCGAACGTGCCGAACGTAATGATTTGCGCGACGCGATCATGACCGTATTTGTCGGCGACGTAACGAATCATTTCCTCGCGTCGATCGTCGGGAAAGTCCAAGTCAATATCCGGCACCGACACGCGCTCCGGGTTTAAAAACCGCTCGAACAACAGCCCGTATTCCAGCGGATCAACATCGGTGATCGACAACGCGTAAGCGACAAGTGAGCCGGCAGCCGAGCCGCGGCCCGGTCCGGTCATGATGCCGCGCCGGCGCGCGTAGGCGAGCACATCGGCGACGATCAAAAAATAGTCGCTGAAACGAAGCGATTCAATGATAGCCAACTCGTGCTCCAACCGCCGCCAATAGCGCGCATCCGCTGACGGCACGCGGCGAGCGAGTCCTTGTTCGCAAAGGCGGCGCAAATAGCCATCCGCCGTTTCCCCATCCGGCACCGGGAACTTCGGCAGCCGCCGGCGACCAAACTCGAGGCGGAGCGCGCACTGATTGGCGATCTCGATGCTGTTGGCAAGCGCCTCCGGCCAATCGGCAAAGCGGCGGGCCATCTCGTCCGGCGCCGCCAAGTGACGCCCGTCCTCTTCGGCAATGTTTGCGAGCGGTACCCCGCGGCTCAGCGCCTGCAAGCAGCGAAACGCAAGCGCATCCTCGCGCTCCACGTAGCGGACATCGTTCGTCGCAACGGGCGGAATCCCGAGCTCCTCCGCGAGCCGCCGCAGCCCGTCCTCATACGGCCCGCGCCACCGCTCGCCGCGCTGGATGGCGATATACAGGCGGCCAGCAAACAGCTGGCGGTAGCGGAACAACGTCTCTTTCGCCCGCGCCACATCCCCAGCGGCGAGCAGCGATTCGACCCGCCCGTTAGGCCCTGGCGTGATGGCCATGATTCCCCCGTTCAAGCGGCGGAGGACGTCCTCGTGAATGCGCTTTTCCTCCCCCATTTGCACCGCTGTGCTGATTTCGATTAAATGGCGGTATCCTTCCTCATTGGCAGCCAGCAGGACGAGCGGAAATGCCGCTTCATCTCCCTCGAGGATGACATCCGTCATCATGCCGATGATGGGGCGGAGGCCGTGCTGCTCGCACTCCCGGTAAAACGGAATGGCGCCATACAGCACATGGCGGTCGGTGAGCGCCAACGCCTCATAGCCGAGCTGTTTCGCTTTGGCCGCAAGCGCCTCGACCGTCGCCGCGCTTTGCAGCAAGCTATACGCGCTGACCACATGCAAATGAACGAACGACATGGTCCTCCCCCTCTCCGTTTCGCGGGCGAAAACTTTCTCTTCCGCTACATATTGCGTCCGATGGCCTGATATACATAAATAAAGAAAGGACGGGGAAACCGATGAACGAAAAAGTGGCTTTTTTGCCGGCGTTTATTCAAAGCTATTTTATCGCGGTCGGCGTGCTGCTCGGCGGCGCCGTGATCGGCGCGCTCGGCGCTTTTTTGAGCGGCGGCCAACCGCTGACCGCCATGTATCGGTTCGCCGGCGATTTGCGCATTTGGGCGGTGGTGGCCGCCATCGGCGGGACGTTTGATACGTTTTATGTCGTCGAACGGGGGCTGTTTCTTGGCGAAACGAAAGATATTGTGCGCCAATTTTTGCTCATTTTGTCTGCCATGGGCGGCGCGCAAACAGGGGTAGCCATCGTTACGTGGCTGACGCAGGAGCACATTTCGCCATGAGAATTCCTCCGTATTATCAATCCCCATCATGGCAACGCTTTTTTGCCGGCGTCGCGATCGGAGCGCTGATCAGTTGGTTCGTCTTTTTATACATTTTCGGCGTTCTGCAAGAAAAACAAGTGCGGCATGTCAATGAGCTGAACGAGCAAATCGCCGATCTGCAAAAAGAGATTCGCATCTGGCAGGAAGATTATATTCATTACAACAAAGAAATGAAAAAAAAGCTGACCGTCCAAGACATCACTGTTCATCTCGCCAATGCTGAGCAGTATAAATTTGATTCGTACACGACATTCCGCATCGAAGACAGCGTCAAAGAAGACTTGTCCCATTTAATTACAAAGGACATTGAAACAGTGTACAACAGCCGCGAATTGATCAAGCGGGCCGTCGAGAACAAAACGTTCTCAATCCATGAAAAACAATACCGGCTGCAACTTCACACCCTCACCATTTTCACCGTTTTAGCGGTTGAAGTAAAAGTAACGCCGCTCCCGTAATCCGACACGCCTTCGCGCGCCGGCGGCAAAAGAAGCGGCCCGAAGCGGGCGGGGCCCTTTTCCCAGCGCCGCCGCACGCGCAACATCCCGAAGCCGGGTGACCGCAATTCTCAAGCGGAATCCCTGCTCAGCGCTACCGCACGCCCAGCGCCCCGCCGCCGGGTGACAGCAACCCAAACAGAATCCGTGCTCAGCATCCAGCCTCGCCTAAAAACAGCCACCCGGAAGCGCAATCCCCACTCAGCGTCGCCACCGCAAGCGCGACGCCCCGCCGACGGGTGACAGCACTTCAAACCGCATGCCGCGGCAGGCGCTAGAATAATAGCGTTGAGGCTACCGCTCAGCGCGGCAGATGGCCTTCACGTCCTCAACAACGCGATCCGCTTCTTCCCATGACGCGATGGACGCGCCGGCTGCGAGCGGATGGCCGCCGCCGCCGTAGCGTTTGGCGACTGTGTTGACGATCGGTCCTTTCGAGCGGAAGCGGACGCGGATGTCCTTCTCCTCCTCAATAAAAAACACCCAAGCGATGATACCGTCGATATTGCCGAGCAAGCTGACGAGCTGCGACGCCTCGAGCGGGGTGACCCCATATTCCTCAAGCAGCGCCCGCGGCATTTTGACGGCCGCCACTCCTTCTTCGATCGTAAAGTTCGAAAGCACATAGCCGCTTAAGCGGGCAAGCGGCAAGCTCGTTCGATACAATCCGTCGTACAATTCCGTCAGCGAAAAACCGTACGAAATGAGCTCCCCGGCGTAGCGGAACGTTTTTTCGCTCGTGCGCGGAAATAAAAAGCGGCCCGTATCGCCGACAATGCCGGCGTAAATGAGGCGCGCCGCCTCAGCGGTCATCGTCAGCCCTTCGTCTTTCCCAGACAAATACAACTCATAGATCATCTCGCTTGTCGAACTGGCGGCGGTGTCGACCCACATGATGTCGCCATACGGCGTGTCGTTCGGATGATGATCGATTTTAATGAGCTTTCGCCCGAGCCGGTAGCGGCTGTCGCAAATCCGTTCCTCGTTGGCTGTGTCACAGACGATGACGAGCGCCTGCTCATAGACCGCATCGTCAATGACATCCATTTGGCGTAAAAAGGACAACGACGGGTCGTCCGTCCCCACCGCATACACCCGCTTGTTTGGAAACGACGCCCGCAGCAGCGCCGCCAACCCGCCCTGCGATCCGTACGCGTCCGGATCCGGGCGCACGTGGCGATGGATGATGATCGTGTCAAACTCGCGAATCGCATCAACAATTTGTTGCTGAACCGGTTTCATTCGTTTTTCCCCTTTTTCGTCACCTGTCATAGTCAACCGCTGGCCTTTTTCCCTGCTTCTATGTACAATGGAAAACGAAATGGACAACGGAGGGATCCACCATGCCAGCTTTGGTTATTTTCATTATATTTTCCTTTTCGTTTTACGTCTATTATAAAATCCGCTACGTCCGTTCGGAACGTCCGATCGAGCGCCGCTTTCTCTCGGCGAAAGCGAGCGTGGCGCTCGGGCTGTTCGTCGCCTTGTTCGGAATCAACCAATTGTTTTTGTATCAGACAACGGTGACGTATATCATCGCCGCCATTTTTATCATCTTAGGCTTTGCCAGCGCTTGGGCCGGCTACCGCGCCTACCGCTACTACTTGCCCCAAGCGGTCGAGGAAGCGGAGGCGGCCAAACAAAAGTAAGGCCGTTTGGCGCTGACAACGGGCGGCACAAGGAAAAGGATGTCCCGGACAGAAAGCGGGCATCCTTTTCGTTTGCCTTGCCGTCCCCTTGCTGTTTGGGCTCGTTGCGATCAAAAACGGGGCCTGGATTGCTGTTGGCTGCCTTGCCCGTTCATCGATCGATCAGCTGGCACATCATCATCGCCTTGCCGACAAGATCGCCTTCATTGTACACTTCGACATCCACTTTCCCAAACTTGCGCCCGAGCTCTAAAAGCTTCGCTCGCACGTCGACCGTGCTATCAATCTGCACCGGTTTGATGAAGTAGACGGTAAGGTTTTCCATTACCAAATCGCCGCGCTTGTACGCCCGCAGCATGCGCGCCGCCGCTTCGGTGACGATCGTCGTAAACACGCCGTACGAGAGCGTGCCTAAATAGTTCGTCATCTGCGGTGTGATCGTGCAGCGGAACAGCGTTTCTTTGTCGCCGGACTCGCGAAACTGGGCGGTGATGAGGTCATCGATCGTCTCCCCAACTTGCGGCTGGCGCTGCGCCATCTGCAGCGCTTTTAACACATCTTGGCGGCTGATGATCCCTTGCAACCGATGGTGGTCGTCGACCACTGGAAGCAGCTCAATCCCTTCCCATACCATAATGTGAGACGCAAAGGCGACCGATGTTTTTCCACTGACAGTGATCGGCTGCTTCGTCATCACTTTTTCAATCGGCAGCTGTCGATCCATATCGAGCACATCTTTCGCCGTCACGATCCCCTGCACTTTCCAATCTTCATCGACGACCGGGAAACGGCTATGGCGTGTTTCCTTGTTTAATGCGTACCAGCGCTCAACCGGATCGTCGACGCGCAAGTACGCGGTTTTTTCCACTGGAATAATAATATCTTCAACGAGCACGATTTCTTTTTTAATGAGCTGATCGTAAATGGCGCGGTTGATCATCGTCGCGACCGTAAACGTGTCATAGCTCGTCGAAATGATCGGCAGCTGCCGCTCATCGGCGAGCTTTTTGACATGGTCGGCCGTGTCAAACCCGCCTGTGATGAGCACGGCCGCTCCGGCTTGCAGCGCCAGCTCGTGCGCCTTCGTCCGGTTGCCGACGATGAGCAGATCGCCCGCCCCGGTATAACGCATCATCGCTTCGAGCTGCATGGCGCCGATGACAAAGCGGTTGAGCGTCTTATGAAGCCCTTCACGTCCGCCAAGCACTTGCCCGTCAACGATGTTGACCACCTCAGCGTAAGTGAGCTTCTCGATGTTCTCCTTGCGCTTTTTCTCAATCCGGATCGTGCCGACACGTTCAATCGTGCTCACATACCCTTTGTTTTCGGCATCTTTGATCGCCCGGTACGCCGTTCCTTCGCTCACACCCATTTCTTTGGCGATCTGGCGCACGGAAATTTTCTCGCCAATCGGCAGCCGATGGATGTATTCCAAAATTTGTTCGTGTTTTGTCGCCAACGGTTCTTCACCCTTTGCCTGTTGTTACTTTCATTATAACGGCCGCAACGGCCGCGATTCAACGGGAGAAAACCCGGCGAACCGCACCGCGGTGGCGGAAGCTGGTCGTTTTGCGCCACAAAGTCGCCTCTTCGTCCATCGGTCCGACGGAAACGGGAAGATTCACAGGACAAAAAGAGAGGAAAGGCGAATTCCTTTCCTCTCTTCCACCCCTTTTCGCGCCACCGTCCCCATCAAACCGCTCCGCTCACCAGCGACGCGCTACAGCTCGATGCTTTCGCCCGGCTTCAGGGCGCGGCCAACCCCCGGCGGGAGGAGAGAAACGAACCGTTCCGGGTCTTGGGCGATCGGCGGGAACGTATTGTAATGAATCGGCACGACGAGCTTGGCTCCGAGCCACTCGGCGGCCACGGCCGCATCTTCCGGCCCCATCGTGAAGCTGTCCCCGATCGGCAGGAAGGCGACATCGATGGAATGGCGCTCGCCGATCAGTTTCATGTCGGAAAACAGCCCGGTGTCGCCGGCATGGTAAATCGTTTTGCCTTCGGCGGTGAACAAAATGCCGGTCGGCATGCCTAAATAAATGATCTGCTTGTCATTCGTCACAAATCCGGAGCTGTGGAACGCCTGCGTCAACTTGACGGTGCCAAAGTCAAATTCGCGCGCCCCGCCGATGTTCATGCCAAACGTCTCAACGCCTTGCCAACTTAAATACGTCGCCAGCTCAAACGTTGCAACGACTAGGGCGTTGTTCCGCTTGGCGATCTCCACCGTGTCACCGACATGATCCCCATGTCCGTGCGTCAACAAAATGACATCCGCTTTGACGTCGGCCGCGTTCAAGTCGGTCGTCGCGTTGCCGGTGATGAACGGATCGATCAAAATCGTTTTTCCGTTCGTCTCAATGCGGACGACCGAATGGCCATGGTAGCTGACTTTCATCCCCACATCTCTCCTTTCCACTCCACATGGTTCGCCGCCGCCCGCTCATTTCCTTCTTTTCCTGCCTGCCCATTTACAAGCGGCCCGTTTCTTGGTACGCTCAAACTGAATGATCGCAAGAAAGAGAGGCAGGAAACGATGAACGAACGGCTGCAAGCATTTTCCTCTTGGCTTCAACAACAACATAGTTCATTCGCCTTGATCACGTCAAGCACCAACGTCTTTTATTTGAGCGGATTTTGGTGCGACCCGCACGAGCGGTTGCTGGCGCTTTTGGTGTTCCCCGACGGCGAACCGGCGCTCGTCTGCCCGCACATGGAAGTCCGACGCGCCCGCCGAAGCGCTTTGGAATGCACAGTGATCGGCTATGATGACAGCGCCGACCCGTGGAAAGAAATTGACCGCCACTTGCGACAACGCAACATTCAGGCAACTAGCATCGCCGTCGAAAAGCACCATTTGTCGCTCGCCCGCTTCGAACGGCTCGCGGCGTTGTTTCCAAACGCCCACTGGCACGACAGCGAGGAAAAGCTGCGCCAGCTCCGAATGATCAAAGACGAGCGGGAAATGAAGGCGTTGCGCCAGGCAGCGAAGTTGGCCGACAAGGCGATCGAAATCGGCGTATCGGCCATCCGTCCCGGCGTGACGGAGCTCGAACTTGTCGCCGTCATTGAATATGAACTGAAAAAGCTCGGCGTCGAACGGATGTCGTTCCCGACGACCGTGCTCACGGGCGCGAAAACGGCCGATCCGCACGGCACGCCGGGAACCGCAGCGGTCGCTCCGGGCGATTTCGTCTTGTTCGACTTAGGCGTCGTCGTCGACGGGTATTGCTCAGACATTACCCGCACCGTCGCCTGCCGGACGCTCGACGACGAACAACGGTTCATTTACGAAACCGTCCGGCGCGCCCAGCAGGCGGCGATCGATGCTTGCCGCCCGCAAATCGCCATGGGGGAGATCGACCGCGCCGCCCGCCGCGTCATCGAACAAGCCGGCTACGGTCCGTACTTCACTCACCGCGTCGGCCATGGTTTAGGGATTGACATTCACGAATACCCGTCGCTGCACAGCGCCAACCGCGCGCCGCTCGCCGCCGGCATGGTGTTTACGATCGAGCCGGGCATTTACGTTCCGCCGGCCGGCGGCGTGCGCATCGAAGACGATGTCGCCGTCACCGCCAACGGGATCGAAGTGCTGACCTCCTTCAGCAAAGAACTGATCATCGTGTAGCCGGCACCGCTGCGGCTGCCAAGGAAAAAACAAGCTGTCCGCCGGTGGACTGTTGCTCCGCTCGGACAGCTTGTGTTTCTTCCCCATTCCCCCTGCGACAGCGCCAATCGCGTTTTTGAAGCAAACAAATCTGGAATCGCGTTCGCTTAGTTTCTTTTGGCTGCGCGCCAAGCAAACGAACCAGCCGCGTTTGACCGACCATTTGGGCCAAGCGGACCCACGGCCCGCGGGTCTAGCAGCGTCAACCTCGCAGCAGCGAATGAACGTCCGTATACGGCATGTTGTGCGCCGCCGCCACCGCTTCATACACGATGTGCCCGTCAAGCGTATTGATCCCTTTTACCAGCGCCGGATTGTCGAGGCAAGCGGCGCGGTAGCCTTTGTTGGCGATTTGCAAAGCGTAAGGAATCGTGACGTTCGTGAGTGCGAACGTCGACGTGCGCGGGACGGCGCCCGGCATGTTCGCCACCGCGTAATGAACGACGCCGTGCTTGACATAGGTCGGATCGTCGTGCGTCGTGACGCGGTCGGTCGTTTCAAAAATGCCGCCTTGGTCAATGGCGACATCGACCAACACCGAGCCTAGCGTCATCGAGCGCACCATTTCTTCTGTGACGAGCTTCGGCGCTTTCGCCCCTGGGATGAGAACAGCGCCGACAACCAAATCCGACTCGCGCACACATTCAGCGATATGGTACGGGTTGGACATGAGCGTCGTGACTTGATCGCCGAACAAATCGTCGAGCTCGCGCAGCCGCTCGGCGTTAATGTCCAAGATCGTCACGTCCGCGCCAAGGCCGACCGCGATTTTGGCCGCGTTCGTCCCCGCCGTTCCGCCGCCGATGATCGTCACTTTGCCGCGCCGCACTCCAGGCACTCCGCCAAGCAAAACGCCTTTCCCGCCGTGCGGCTTTTCGAGAAACTGGGCCCCGACTTGCACCGACATGCGGCCCGCCACCTCGCTCATCGGCGTCAACAGCGGCAGCGAGCCGTTGGCAAGCTGCACCGTCTCATAGGCGATGCCGACCACCTTTTGCTCGACGAGCGCTTTCGTCAGCGCTTCGGCCGCCGCCAAATGCAAGTACGTAAACAAAATGAGCCCCGGCCGGAAATAACGAAACTCTTCGGCAAGCGGCTCCTTCACCTTCAACACCATCTCCGCCGCCCAGGCATCCTCGGCGTTTGGCACAATCACCGCCCCGGCTTTTTCATACTCGGAATCGGAAAATCCCGACCCTGCGCCCGCTTCTGTCTCCACATACACGTCATGCCCGGCTTTGACGAGCGTCATCACGCCAGCTGGGGTGATGGCGACGCGGTTTTCATTGTTTTTGATTTCTTTTGGAATGCCGATCTTCATCGTTTTTTCCTCCTTTTTCCTTTCTGTTTCTCCTTTTATTGTGCCCCGTTTCACGCGAAAGCAAACGAAAAAGGAGGCGCTGTTCTCACCGGAAAAAATGGCGGTAAATGACGTTCGCCCCGCCGGTGATGTCAATGACGGCGCCGGTGATGAAATCAGAATTGTCCTCGCACAAAAAGGCGATGACGCGGGCGATGTCTTCGCCGGTGCCCGGGCGCCCAATAGGCGTTTCGGCATCGCGCTTGTTACGGGCAGCGGCGATCCCGGCTTCTTTCATCTCACCGACGATGTTGCCTGGACAGACCATATTGGCGGTGATGCCGTATTCCGCCTCTTCGAGAGCGATCGTTTTCGTCAGCGACACCAATCCAACTTTCGCCGCACCGAACGCCGAGCGGTGCACCCACCCCGGCGCATCCGCCGCTCCTTGAAACCCATAGGTGATAATGCGGCCAAACCGCTGCTGGCGCATAATCGGAATCGTCCGTCTTACCAAGTGGAAGACCGCGCTCAAATTGCCTTCTATCATTTCATACCATTCGTCTTCTGTATAATCGGCCAATTTTTTCCGTTCGAAAATGTACGGTCCCGCGTTGTTAATCAAACAGTCAATGCGGCCGAACCGCTCCATGGCGGCGTCAACGAGCGCTGCCAAATCGTCTTTGTTTGTCACATCGCCGCGCACAAACTGGAGGCGGTCAGCGGCGCTGCGGTACTTCTCGGCCAGCGAGCGCACCGCCTGCTCATCGCTCCGGTAGTTCACCGTCACCGAATACCCTTTATCAAGGAGCAGCTCCGTCACTTTTCTCCCCAGCCCTTTCGCTCCGGCCGTAATCAAGGCGTGCCGCACCGTTTCTCCTCCTTTTCGCCATTCTCTTTCCTCCATTTTACTTTATAAACAGGAGCGAATACAAAAAAAGAGCCATAGCTCGCTGGCGCTATGGCTATTCACCGACCTCCCGGCGCGGATCGTAATACGATTCGTTATCGTCAATCATGCCGCTCTCATATGATTCCGTGATTTGTTCGGTGATCGTCCGCACTTCTTCCTCATCATACAGCCAATCGTTATTCCGCTTTTCCATGTCGATTTCCTCCCTTGTTCATCAATCGTTCTATATGGCCTAGTTTATCGCCGGCATCGGGCGGGTATACGATTTATAGAAATAACATTTTTATCCAAAGGGAGGGAAGAACCGTGACGATGACGTATCGCACGATTGTCGTCGCCGTTGACGGCTCAAAAGAAGCGGAGTGGGCGTTAAAAAAAGCGATTCAAATCGCCAAGCGCAATGGGGCGAAGCTCATTTTGTCCCATGTGATTGATGTGCAAGATTACACCGCCATGGGCTTTTCTGATTACACCTTCACGAAACGATCGGAACAATACGCGGTCGAGCTGCTTGAACGATACAAACAAGAAGCCGTCGCCGCGGGGCTCAACGATGTCGAAACGGACATCGAGTTCGGTTCACCGAAGGTAAAAATCGCCAAGGACGTCGCCCCGAAACACAAAGCCGACCTCATCATTTGCGGTGCGACCGGGTTGAACGCGGTCGAGCGGTTCTTAATCGGCAGCGTGTCGGAAAACATCGTCCGTCATGCCAAATGCGATGTGCTGGTCGTCAGAACCCGAAAAGAGTGACGTTCGCTAGAAGGATGGAAAAAATGGTTGTTTCTCTTGAAATGGGGGCGTACGAAAGGCGATCTTGGTGCGGCAGAGCTTTTCGATTTGAGAAACGAGGTCGGGAAGCGGCCTGCTTCCTTAAATCACTAGCCTTCGAGAAGGGTGGGAAAAACAGCGGTTTCCTTTGACCGATGAATAAATGTGGGCAATGTAGCAACGTTTTTCTATTTGAGACACGATGCCGGGAAGCGGTATGCACGATGTAACGGGGGTGTCCCGAACGGACCGGGACACCCTCTCTCATCGCTACGATAAACAACAGCCGCTTCCCTGCCACACGATAGGTTGTATCTTTCTTGAAGGGAGAGCACCTTTTCGGTCAGCCCCCTTGCCTCATCGCTATATAAGTAGCCAGCTGTTTCTCTGCCACACGATAATTGTGTCTTTCTTAAGGGGAGAGTACCTTTTTCGGTTAGCCTCCCAATCGTTCTTTCGCTTTTTCAAGCGCGGCAAGCACTTCCGCGAACCCGGTGCCGCCGGCGCTGTTGCGGCGGTTGACGGCCGTGCGCGGATTGAGGGCGTCATAAATGTCTTCCTCAAACAGCGGCGATGCTTCCTTATATACCTCAAGCGGCAAATCGGCCAAAAAGACGCCTTGTTCGATGCAGCGCAAGACGAGCTTGCCGACGACCTCATGCGCTTCGCGGAACGGCACGCCTTTGGCGGCCAAGTAGTCGGCGAGCTCGGTCGCGTTCGAAAAGTCTTGTTTCGTCGCCCGCTCCATCACATCCGCGCGCACGTTCATCGTTTCAATCATGCCGGTGAAAATTTTCAGCGACCCGATGACCGTCTTCACCGTATCAAACATGCCTTCTTTATCCTCTTGCATATCTTTGTTGTAAGCAAGCGGCAGCCCTTTCATCACCGTCAACAAGGCCATTAAGTGGCCGTACACGCGGCCCGTTTTGCCGCGGATGAGCTCGGCCATGTCCGGGTTTTTCTTTTGTGGCATGATGCTGCTGCCGGTCGCGAACGCGTCATCGAGCTCAATGAATTGAAATTCTTGGCTTGACCAAAGGATAAGCTCCTCAGCGAGCCGCGACAAGTGCATCATAAGCATCGAACTGTTGCTTAGAAATTCGATGATGAAATCGCGGTCGCTCACGGCGTCCAAGCTGTTTTCGTAACTATCGGCAAAGCCCAAAAGCTCGGCCGTCCGCTGCCGGTCGATCGGAAACGTCGTGCCGGCGAGCGCCCCGGCGCCAAGCGGCGACTTGTTGATGCGCTTTTGCGACTCGGAAAACCGCTCATAATCGCGCTCCAACATCCAAACATACGCCAGCAGATGATGGGCGAACGAAATCGGCTGCGCCCGCTGCAAATGCGTATACCCCGGCATGATCGTTTCGACATGCTTCTCGGCTTGAGACACAAGCGCCCGCTGCAGCCCGCGGATGAGGCCGAGAATCTCTTCGACGCGCTTGCGCAAATATAGATGCATATCGGTCGCCACTTGGTCGTTCCGGCTCCGTCCGGTGTGCAGCTTGCCGCCGACCGGGCCGATGTCGTCAATCAACATTTTTTCAATGTTTAAATGAATGTCTTCATACGCGACGGAAAACTCAAGCTCCCCACGCTTCGCTTTTTCGAGCAGGCGCAAAAGCCCGCCTTTAATTTTTTCGACGTCGTCCGCCGGCAGAATGCCGCACTCGCCGAGCATCGTCACATGGGCGAGGCTGCCTTCAATATCTTCTTCGACGAGCTCTTGGTCGAACGGGATCGACGCACCAAACTCGTCGACCCATTCTTCCGCTGTTTTCGTAAACCGTCCACCCCAAAGCTTTTTCACGCCTCACGCCGCAGAGGAATGCGACTTCCTCCTTCCTATTCCCGATGGTTTATTGGCCGGTCGACACCGACGCTTTGTTTTGCTTGTTCACGATGCTGTTGACTTTGGTCGGCAAGCCGTACAGCGAAATGAAGCCGACCGCCGCTTGATGGTCAAATTCATCTTCCGACGTGTACGTCGCCAGTTTTTCATCATAGAGCGAGAACGGCGATTTGCGCCCTTCAACGATCGCATGGCCTTTAAACAACTTCACGCGCACGACGCCGGTGACGTTTTTCTGCGTTTCTTTCAAAAATGCAACCAACGCGTCTTTGAGCGGCGAGAACCAAAGGCCGTTGTAAATAACTTCGGCGATTTTTTGCTCGATGAGCGGTTTGAAATGGGCGACTTCCCGCACAAGCGTCAAGTCTTCCAGCTCTTTATGCGCTTTGATCAGCGTGATCGCCCCCGGGCATTCGTACACTTCGCGCGACTTGATGCCGACAAGGCGATTCTCAACATGGTCGATGCGGCCGACGCCGTGCTTGCCGGCGAGCGCGTTCAGTTCCAAAATCAATTGGGCAAGCGGGTACGCGTTTCCGTTTAACGTCACCGGCACGCCTTGTTCAAAGCCGATCTCGATGACATCCGGCACATCCGGCGCGTCCTCAAGCGAAGCCGTCAGCTCGTACGCCTCTTCCGGCGGCGCGGCCCACGGATCTTCCAAAATGCCGCATTCGTTGCTGCGGCCCCATAAGTTTTGGTCGATCGAAAACGGGCTGTCCAGATCAACCGGGATCGGAACGCCGTGTTTTTTCGCGTATTCGATTTCTTCCTCGCGCGACCAGCTCCATTCGCGCACGGGGGCGATGACGTCCAAATCCGGATTGAGCGCTTTGATCGACACTTCAAAGCGCACTTGGTCGTTCCCTTTCCCCGTGCAGCCGTGGGCGACCGCCACGGCGCCTTCCAGCTCGGCGATTTCAACGAGTTTTTTCGCGATGAGCGGACGCGACAGCGCCGAGACGAGCGGATATTTCCCTTCATACAGCGCATTCGCCTGCAAAGCGATGAGCGCATAGTCGTTGGCAAACTCGTCTTTGACATCGATGACGTACGATTTGATCGCGCCGACTTTGAGCGCTTTTTCTTTCACGAAATCAAGATCTTTTCCTTCCCCAAGATCCAAGCAGCACGCGATCACATCATACCCGCGCTCCTGCAGCCATTTAATCGCTACCGATGTATCTAAACCGCCGGAATAGGCCAGCACCAATTTTGGATTTGCCATGGTCGTTCTCCTCTCCCGTCACATAAATATACTTAAATATAAATAAATATTCAAACCGGATACATTAATCACTTTATCAGCTTTCTTCTCATTTTTCAATACGTATTCATGAAAAAGCATAAAAATTCCACCGTGCTCTAGGAGGCCGGTGATTGAAGGGAGCAAGCCGCTTGTCAAGTCCGTTTCTCCAATAGAAAAGCCTCGTCGCATCAGGATCTCCTTTCAAACGATCCCCCATTGCTCAACAGAAACAATCGTTTTTCACCAGCCTTCCAGGGAGACGTTTTGTATAATAGAGGAAAAGGAGGATATGAGAATGAGGGACATCTTCATCGAAGACAAGCGACTCGGCATCCGCGTGCCGCAGTTGGATAAACATTGGGACGACTACAGCGCCGAGGAACAGGAGGCGATTTTGCTCGAGTGGGAAGCGATCCGCGGCTTGATCCCTGACCGCATCGCGACGCTGGAGCGGCAAATCAATGAGAAGCAAGACGCGCTTGGCCGCGAAGCCGATTTTGCGCGCTCGTGCCAACTCAACGCCGACATCGCCGAACTCGCTTCCATCATCAATGATTTGTGGATTTGGTATCGGATCAGTCCTACGATTTCCTTTAAAAAGACAGCGGTGGTAAAAAGCAAAACACGCTGACGAAACCGGCCGCCTCTTTTTTGTCCATGGCCTCGCCTGCCGTCGTTGCCGGGACTTTCGAGACCATCTGCTTTACCAGTGCTGTGTACAAACAGATTTACTTGCTCTAACACTGTTCTTTAACAATGTATTGAATTTTATTTTTATTTTAATTATTATTAATTTAACTACTTTTCGAACAGAATGAGGGGGATCAGACATGACCAACCATCCAGCACCTGTTTCAATCATTCAATCGTTTTCTTGGGATTATGCATTTGCTCATTACGACTGGGACTCCCGCAGCGGGTTCAACGCCGCTCATGAAGTATGCGACCGGTATGCCAAGGATCCGAACCGCATTGCGCTCGTTTATGAAAACGCTTTAGGAGAGCAAAAAACGATCACTTATCGGCAATTGCGCGATTGGTCCAACCAAATGGCGAACGTGTTCCGCAAACTCGGAGTGAAAAAAGGGGATCGCGTCTGCGCGCTCATGCCGAAAAACCCGGCTCTTGTCATCTACATTTTGGCGGCTTGGAAAGTCGGCGCCGTATATGTGCCGCTCTTTACCGCGTTTGGTCCGCAGGCAATCGAATATCGCATCAACCATTCCGAGGCGAAAGTCCTCTTGACGAACAACGAACAGCGCGCCAAACTGCCGGAAAAGGAAAAAATGCCGACGCTCGAACACATTTTTGTCATTGATGAGCCGTCTCATGATCAAGACCAGCTGTTTTGGAAAACGCTTTCAAAAGAGTCAACTGAGCATTCGATCGAAGAAACGACGGTCGACGATCTGCTTGCGATTCAGTATACGTCCGGCTCCACAGGAATGCCCAAAGGCGCCATGTGGTCGCACAACGTGCTCATCAACATTTATCCATATATGCGCTATGCGATCGGCCTGCGCGATGAGGATGTCTTTTTCGGCGGGGCGGATCCAGGCTGGGCGTACGGGTTGATCTTTTGCACCTTTGCGCCGATGGCGTTCGGCGTGCCGATCGTCTTTTATGAAGGGCCGTTTCAACCGGAAACGTGCTATTCCTTGATGGAAAAATACCGGGTGACCAATTTCGCGTCCGCCCCGACCGCGTACCGAGCGATGGCGGCGGCCGGCGCGAACGTCATTCGCCGCTATCAGCTGAACGTGCGCGCCATGAGCTCAGCCGGCGAACCGCTCAATCCGGAAGTCATTCGCTTTTTCCAAGAGCACGTGGGGGTCACGATCCACGACCATTATGGCTTATCGGAAACGTTGATGCTGATTGGAAACCTCAACGCCGCCGCGATGGACATCCGTCTAGGCTCGATGGGATGGCCGCTTCCGGGCTTTGACATCGCCTTGCTCGACGAGAATGGGCGTCCGGTCGCCGACGGCGAAGTCGGACAAATTGCCTTTAACACCAACTCGATTCCAAACGTCTTTAAGGGGTATTGGAAAGATCCTGAAAAAACAGCCGAACGGCTTGTCCGCCATTGGTTTTTGACCGGCGATTTAGCAACCAAAGACGAAGACGGGTATTTCTGGTTTCAAGGGCGGGCGGATGACATCATTTCAAGCGCCGGCTACCGCATCGGACCATTTGAAATCGAAAGCTGCCTCCTTGAGCATCCGGCCGTCGTCGAAGCGGCCGCCGTCGGGAAGCCGGATCCCATCAAAGGAGAGATCGTCAAAGCGTTTGTCGTGCTGAAAGAAGGCTTTGCGCCGTCGGACGAGCTGGCCGAAGAGCTGTCTTTGTTCGTCAAAACGCGCTTATCTAAACATGAATACCCGCGCGAAGTCGAATTTGTCGCCGAACTCCCGAAAACGCCAAGCGGCAAAATCCAACGCTTCATCCTTCGCAATCAAGAAAGGGAAAAGTCCATCAAGGCCTAACCGACCAAGAGGATGCCCCGGCAACGGAGCATCCTCTTGGCCGTTATCTCTCATCGTTTTCGATGCCCAAAATTTTCTTTACAGCGGAGCAATAGCTCCTCACTTCCTTTTCGTTGATCTCATAGAGGTGATAACCGTTTTCTTTTCGCTCTATGATCAGATTGGATTGTTTCAGGATGTTTAAATGTCGTGAAACAGTAGGAACGGTAATATTTAACTGATTGGCCATCTCTTGTGACCTTATTTTTTCTTCATTCGCAATCAATGACAATATTTTCACCCGAACAATTTCAGACAATGATTTCGCAATATCAGCAACATACTGCAGCTGTCTCTCATCGTATCGGATCTCCAGCCGCTGTTCGTTGAAAGAAATCTCTTTCCCGTCTAGATAATGCTTGATATCATAAACAATATGAAGTTCACCAAGTCCCCAAACGATAATAAATTTCGGTGACACAAAATAGGATGGATACAATTTGATCAACTTTGTTTCTTTTGTTGGAAACTGTTCCGGGATTGGATAATCGTACAATAATTTTCGAACTATTTTATCAATCCCAGACTGCCTGAGTTCCGCTCTCAATCGTTCATTCGCTTGATCCCAGAGAGGGGACAGGATCGATTCAATATGAGCGTAACATTGCTGATAAAAACGTTCCCAAAGAGAAGTTAACTCCTGCAAATATTGCTCATAGTTCTGTGCAAATTCCAACTGTTCATCATTCACAACCCCACCCAACGACGTGATTTTTGAGCGAATGTCATCGAACGGAGAAGCAAATTGCGTCAGATACATCTCGATCTCTTTTTCAGACAAGTATCGACCAAATAAATAATACAAAAACTCATATCGAGACACGCGATCGATATACGCCATGAGTTGAGAAAAGGTATGAGGAGCAGGCAAATCAACCAAAAATTCGGCGAGCTGTGCTCCGTACTCATACCGACCGTAAAACTTCTGCAGCAACGATGCATTTTCGCGAAAAAACTCCTCAAAACGAGCAACAGGAAAAGGAGGGGCACCATCCATTTTTCCCGATGAAATGTAGCACTTTCTTAAACACGCCATCATTTCAAATAAGGACGAGATCGAGAGTTCAACTTTACAACGATGGTTGACTTCCTCTATTGTGTATACAGCCATTCGACATCCCATGCCTTCTGTTTTTTATTCATGAACAATTTCACACTTCAACTGATCAACAAAATTGTCGCATAACCGTTGGCATTCTTCAACTGTTGATGAGCAAACAATAACATGGCCCGAGCGAGTATACGAGTCCACCGTTTTCCTTATCCGATCCCCGACTCGATAATAGATGGCCCAATCTTGAATATATTCTCGATTGACCTCTGTACCAAGAGAAAGTTGTCGCAACACCCCTTCTGGAAACATCAAAAACTTAACAAGGCTTGCCTTTTGATAAATCGGTTTTTCAACAGGTGGCATCTCGTTCATATAGGATAAAATACCTAGCTCATACTGGTTGAAACCAGAGGTTAATTGATGTAAATAAGGGATAAAATCACCTCCTGGTCTCGTGTGCATTTCAATTACCACGGGCCTGTCCTCTTCCACATCCCATTTAATCTCAATATGCCCCGGTCCATACTGAACATTCAACAAATGTAACGCTTTCATCACTACTTGTTCAATCCGCTCGACTTCCTGTTGTCCCAGTCTCGCTGGCACCATATGCCCAGTCTCAATAAAGTGAGGTTTCCCAGTCGTTTGTTTTTCGGTGATTCCTAAAATAAAGTGCGTTCCTCTCCAAGATACCGTCTCCACACTATATTCCGGACCGTCAATATAAGGCTCCAAAATCCACTCGTGAGAATGGTCTTGATTTCTCTTTAACCATTTTTCCCACTCCTGTTGATTGGAAATATAATCGACCGCTTTACTTCCAAATCCGTCAAGCGGTTTGATGATGGCTGGCCTTGAATACGGAAACTGTTTAGGAAGAGCAGATCCCTTACCACTTACAACGTCTAATCGCAATTCTGGATCTTTCGACAAAATCCGACGCATCCTTCCTTTATCCCTCGTATTTACCACCGTTTCAAGCGAATTGGTTGGTAATTTCATCCTTTCACTAATATAAGCAGCTGTCTCTAACCCTAATTCTGTAAAACTTACGACAAGCTCTACGGTCTGATAGAAACTCATGATTTTCTCTACAGCGTAAAACACCTCTGTTTTCTCCGCAATATCACGAACATAAAATACGGCCTCAGTCAGCTGCGCTATTTCCTTATCAATGCTTGAGTGCCGATCTGTCACAATAATAGGTTTGAGTCCACATTGAAACGCTGCTTCTGCTCCATAACGGCTTGCCCCTAAAATGATGATATATTTATCCATATACAATCCCCCATTCCGTTGTATTTGTCTCAACAAATAACAAATCCATTATGTCCAGTCCTTTCTCCCTACTTGATTTTTACTTGTGAAGAAAGACATGTTTCTATATAGCAGGCGAAACAAATAACCGCCCAAAATCACAATGCCTATGATGGCTAAGTAAAAAAAGGTTTGCTGTCCGACGTACTGATACAAATTCAAACCAACGAATCCACCGATCGATTCCCATACTCCCCAAAGTACACCGGATATTCCGAAGGCCCATGAAGAACTTAACATTCCCTTTTTTTCTATGAGCTGATGATCAATCATAGGAACCCAAATGATTTCAGCCATGCTGAACAAAACCACGCTAACAAAGATGATCCAAAAATGATGGGAAATCCACAACAAGAAATAAGAAGCAACGATGAGCACCAAGGCCAGCGCGTACCAATACTCCATTTTCCATTTTGGCTGTATTTTTGGATAGAAACCTTGAAAAACAATAATCGTCATCGCGTTCACGGTAAAAAACAACCCAATCGTTTTTCCTGAAAAATGTTGAGAAACGACAACAGGGAAAGTTGTAAATAGTTGTGTGTACAAAAACCAAAATAACCCTGAAAAAGCAATAAATCTTATAAAGATAAAGAAATGCGGGTCCGATCTGCTGTTTTTAACGAATTGTACGATATTGATTCCCTTCTCCGCATCCTCGCTGGTGATGCGGGGCAACAACAACGAAATCCCCCCAGCCAAAACATAACAAACGATTGCCGCCATGATCGTACTAGAAGAATTCCAATCCAATAACCACCCGCCTAGAAAAGGACCAATGGAAGCGCCAACGTTAACAGCGATGTTTAATAAGGCAAACGCTCGCAGTCTCTCATTTTCCTGTAATAAGGAAATATGTGTTTTCAAACTTACATTGTAAAGCGAAGTCGAGATGCCCAATACCAATGCGATCAAAAATAGCAATGGATAAGAATTAACGATTGTTAACATCGTTAACAACAGGGCCGCTCCCCAGAGTCCAATGACCAGACTGTTCTTAATCCCAAACTTGTCGACAATTCCCCCAACCAACATATTCCCTGCCTTCGATACAAATGTAAACGCCGCCATGATGAAACTGGTTTCAGTAATATCGAGGTCTTTCATTTTCACTAGCCATAATGAAAGCAGCGGAACATACACAAAAAAGCCAATGGAATTGAACACCCTGATGCCAAAAGTTAAAATTCCCTCATTCACCTTAGGAAACATATGTACCCCTCTCTTACTTAATTTTATAATTGTGTAATTGCGCAATTGTGTAATTTCATGAAAAATAGTACTACCAATCGATTTTTTTGTCAACTGACGAAAATAAGATGTATGTGAGATTCACTCTATAAGGCCAGTGAAAGACAGATGTTATCTTTGATCGATGAGTAAACATTTGAAAAAAGGTCGATGTGAACAGGTGGTTCTATTTGGGAAATGATGCCTGAAAGCGGCAGGATGCATTACGTCACCGCCTCCTTAGGGTGCACAGGATCATAGGGAGACTCACTCTTCATGTTGACTGGATAAGGAATACAATCCGAACATAGGGAGGGGACCATCTTACACTACGAAAATGGAAGTGTTACATAGCGATATACATGAAAAAGGTGTCCCGTTGTTGCGGAGACACCTTCATTTCCCTCACCGGTCTTTCCGAATCTCTCTTATAACATGCCCGAGTTCCGGCAAAATGAGTTTCGTCATCGCTAGGCGTACCGCTCCGGTGGAGCCGGGGGTGCAAAAGATGGCGGTGTCCATCGCCACGCCGGCGACGGCGCGCGACAGCATGGCGGCGGCGCCAATGTCTTCGGTGTAGCTGAGGAAGCGGAACAGCTCGCCAAAGCCGACGAGTTCTTTCTCCAGCAGCGCGCTCACCGTTTCGATCGTCACATCGCGCTTGGCGATGCCGGTGCCGCCGTTGGTGAGCACCGCGTCGACATCAAGGCGGCGGCAGCCGTCGAGCACCGCCGCGCGAATGGCCGCTTCCTCGTCTTTTACAATTTCATAGCCAACAACGTCATGACCGGCCTCAGTCAGCAGCTCGATCATCAGCCGGCCGCTCCGGTCGGTTTCCTCAGTTCGCGTGTCGCTGACGGTGATGACTTTGCAGCGGACGGTTTTCGGGGCTTCTTGTTTATGTTCGGTCGTGCTCATCCGTTCACAATCCCCCTTTCCTTTCTTTGCCTCTATCGTACACAACGGAGATACGATTGACAAACCATTTGTATTATAATAGACAGAATTGTTATAATATTATTAATAAAGAACGTTTTAATAAAAGGGGCACTCCACAACCATTTCTCTTATCGCCAAAATGATTGAACCCGTTTTTCTCTCCAGACACGGACCTGTTCGACCAACAAGCCCTGTTTTGTCCGAAACGATGGATAGACAAGAAAGAGCGATTTCATCTTTCAAACCAAAAACAAGGCAAAACCTATCCGAAACCAGTTAAGGAGGGGAACCGAATGAACTTGCGCCTTTCAAACCGATTGGATGCCATTTTGAAAGAAGGGTGGAATACGCTCGAACATCACCGCGAGAGCATTCTTTCAGCCTGGCTAGACAAATGCGAGGAACTGGAGGACAAGCAGCACGCCGCCGCCCACCCCTTGCGACTTGCCATTGAGGCGTTCTCTTCACAATGGGGCCATCCGATAAGTGATATCGCCGAATGGCTAGCGACGTTTCGCCGCGAATGGGAAAAACGAAACGGGAAGCTGTCGCCCAACCAGTCGACCGTCATTTTATCGATGATGGAAAACGCGGCTCACGAAGCCATTCAGTCGGGGGACGTTATGGACTTTCGCGTTCATCAAGCCATTCAGTACGTTTTTTTGAAACTTCATGAGTCCGTTACCGCTCCTGATTGTGCGGAGTTCGATTTAGAGCAGTTTCTTGAGCAAACCGTTTCATCCAAGCAGCTGCCGATCACATGGATTGCCCAACTGGCCAGAACAGCCGACGGCGGCTTCATCGTCGCCAAATGGTATGGAAGCGTGGCTGATGCCCTTATCGACAACACGGTGTGCGGAGAGACGATTTTCGCCTTATGTGAACGCATTCTTTGCCACATGGATGTCAGCGAAACGCGATTGATCCCACTCCCATGGGGGGACGATCTTTTGCTTGTTTGTACCGAAGGGGAAGATCGGTTCGTCATTCCATTTCTGCTTCACGCTCTCGAACAGTTTCATGTTGCTCAAAAGGTTTCCATCCGTACGAAAGAGCAACAGCTTTGGAAAGACGCGGTGTTGTTGTTTGACCAATGGATCATGCGAGCCAAAACGCTGCATCAAGCCATTGAATACATTTCAACCGGATTTGTCGCCTACTTGCCATTTGAACGATGTGCGCTGTTCGCCTATTCCAGCATTCATGAAAGCGGATTCGGACTGTACGGCTATCAGCTTGATAATCATGAAATCAAAAGCATTCATGAACACATTGATCATCTTCCTTTCATTAAACAATACATTCAACGACTACAGCTGCTCGGTCGCCAAATGACAAACGTACCACCGATTTACGTCCGCCATGCGGAACAAGGATTGCCGATGAAATACGTTCAGCAGTTTCAACTTGAGTCAATCGTCATTGCCCCGATGTATGCACCCTCGGAAAATCGGCTCATCGGTGCTGCCATTTTGGATTGTGGTCCGAAGACCGCTTTTCAATTGTCCAATGGCCTCTACACAGCGGTAATGAAATTCGGCCAAAGCGCGGGGGAAATTTTAGCTAAATGCAGCGGCGGCCGCCCAGAGCTTGTGCAACCGACCCCGCACTTATCGCCGCGAGAAATCGAAGTATTGAAACTGGTCGCCGAAGGGGCGTCGACCTATGAAGCGGCGAAACGGCTTCATTTGAGCGAGTATACGGTGCGCGACTACGTGTCGGCGATTTTGCAAAAAATGAACGCCAAAAACCGGACGGAAGCCATCGTCAAGGCCATCCGCGACGGAATCATTTAAGGCAACGGCGGCACCTTAGACGCGTGACGAACTCCCTACGGCCCCGTTTCGATCCGTCTTCAAGACAGGGCCAATCCCCATCGTACATTCAAATGGATATGGCCTATATTGATGAAACAAGGTGTCCCGCTCCTTCCGGGACACCTTCTTCTTCTATGGAGTCACTTCACCATCTGTTTTCGGCGAAGAAAGCGGTACGTCGGAACGCCCAGCTGCGCGCTCCTCCCCGGTGGCCGGTTTCCGTTTCACCCATTCCTCAACCGCATTGAGTCGCTTCTCGAACTCGGTCACCGTTTGGCTCCAAGCGGCTAGGGCTTTTCTCTCTTTGTCGAGCTGCTGTTTCATGTCGTCGAGCGATGAGCGCAAAGCCGAAAGAATGTTCATCGCGTTCGATTGTTCCCCAAGCCGCAGTCGCTTTGCGACGTATGAAGCGGCTTTTTCCCATAACCCATCTTGTTCATTCCATTTTCCTACGTCTTCACTAAGAGCAGCGCTTTGCTGTTCGAGCATTTGTTTCCACTCTTGAAAGCGCATCACCACCGCTTCATATTGTCTTTGTTCTTCACTCCCGGCTCTCTGCTCTCCCGCCATAGCTTGTTCAAGCGATTGGAGGGAAGCGGAAACGGCGGTTTGTTTTTCTTCCATCGCCGTCCATTCGTCCGCCCTCGACTCAACCCGCTTCCTAAGCGTAGGGATATCCGTCTGCAGCGTCTTTACCATGTAGGCAGCGCTGTCGGTTCCTTGCTTTTGCTCATCAAGCTGCCAAATGAGCCGTTCGGCTTCTTGGGCGAGATCCGTTTGTTCGAGTGCGCTTCGCTCCGCTTGCATCATCGAGGCGCCGGAAAACGAGGCTGACAGCGACATATCAGGAAGGGCGAGGCGCGAAGCCGTCATTTTCGTCGCCACCAATGTGACGTCTTTCAAACATTGCTTAATCGGGAAGCCGTCGAAGCAAAGACCGCCAAACTTTAATTTCGTTACATCCAGTTTCATCCAATTGACTTGCGCCGTTCCTTTCGACTGAATGGACAATCGAATCGTTCCTTGCGGCGTGTCGATGGCCCGTTCCATAGACAATCCGCTGATGTCGGTTTGGATGAAAGCAATGGGAAGTTTGCCGACGATCACTTTCGGCGACCCAAGAACAATGCCACCTAAGTCCAAGAGGCCCACCACTTTATCGGCATGAATGACAAATCCCTGTTCTTCACTGACGGCGAGCGAACGCGCCCCGCCAAGCGGTAGGCAGAGAAAAAGTGCCAAAGCGAGAAGCGCGGTTTTCCACCATTTGCTTGCCTTCATTTGCATCCTCCCTTTTATCCTGTCATTGTTGATGAGCGATTGGAAAGAGGGGAAACGGGAGGAGGATAGTCGCTGTCCGTCTCCCCCGCTTGCTGTCCGTTCCATGCCACCACCAATGCACCGCCCACCAGACCGATGACGCCTCCGATGATCAGGCCGCCGGCCGCACCGACAAACGAAAGGATGGAAGCAAGGATGAGAAAACTGCCGAATACTACATGGCTTTGCGGCTTGATGATGCTTAAAATCGCCAAAACCACCATTACTAAGCCCGTGACCAATCCGGCCCACATCAGCCCACTTCCAGGAAGCAGAAGCATGGGGAACACACTGATGCCTACCATCAAGACAAACCCTGCCCCTATCATCGCCAACACCGATCCTAAAACAGGGCGATGGCGGTTGACAGCAAGCAAATACCCGACAGCACAAGGCAATATCCAACCGAAGGCATAGGATAACAGAGGACCGACGAAGCGAGCGGCGGTGCGGACAGACAAAAAGCCGTAATGGACAAGGGAAGCGACGATGATAGCCACGATTCCACCGACCACGACTCCCCGTACCGGGCGGCGGGCAGACGTCCATGCTTGCCGCCAAGTCTCAGCGTTTCTTTTTTTCCAAGCAACGCCAATGACAACCCCAAGCAACACAAAGGCGAGAATGACCGTCGTCTGCACCACCATTGGAATGGAGCGCACCCATGTTTGCCACGGTACCGCCCGCTCGGCGGCAAAAAAGGCGTTCAACGCGCAAAATGTGGCCAAGGATCCTCCAAAAAACAACCACACGTAATGAAACCGTGTGCGAATGTATCGTCCTTGCCTTTCTTGTTTCTCGATGATGTCTTGGGCAAAAAAAGCGGCAAGCACACTGCTAGCTATCCCTCCCGCCGCAGCGCCGACCGTTCCAAGCGACACCCATTGGCTCCCACCTACAA
The DNA here is from genome assembly GCF_001587475.1 of Geobacillus sp. B4113_201601. Classification (NCBI taxonomy): domain Bacteria; kingdom Bacillati; phylum Bacillota; class Bacilli; order Caryophanales; family Anoxybacillaceae; genus Geobacillus; species Geobacillus sp. B4113_201601. The sequence continues at coordinate 93,954 of NZ_LQYX01000074.1, read as the reverse complement.
GCATCCCCGGCAACAAAGCGGCCGCTCCGTATTTCACGCGGACGATCGCCGTTGGGCGGTTCGAAAAAAACGGGATAGGCAAGGAGAGAGCGACTGCTAGCAGCAGTCCCCCCAACAGCGCTCCGTTTCCTCCACCGCCAACGACGATTCCGCCGATAAACGCGCCCGTCAGTGCTCCGATGGTCGTCATTTGCCCGATTTCAACTAGCTTCCTCATCATCCCATCTTGCCTCCTTTACCTCTTTTTCGTTCTTTTTGGCTAATCATTAGCCTAAAAGGCTGGCAATTGAAGAGGCCGATTACCTCGCGCCACCGCTTCTCGGGATCGTTTCTCAAGTAGAAAAAACTGGCTGCATTATCCTTTATGTTCAGGCGCCGATCAAGGCAACCAGCGGTTTTTCACCAACCTTTTCAGGAGCAAGCCGCTTCCCCCCTCGTTTCTCCAATAGAAAAGCTCTAAGGCATCGCCTTTCACACTCTTCCCATTTCTCCAGCGAAACAACCGGTTTTCACCAGTCTTCGACACGCGCCGCCGTTTGTTTCTTGACCAAGAACGATCGCTCTGTTTTACACCGGCTGATCATCTATAAACGCGCCACTGTTCGTCGCTTGGCTCCCTCTTCCTCTCCCCTTTATTTGCCAAAAGCGATGAAGAGAAAAAAATTTTCCAGAATAAAAAAACCGGCGCACAGTCGTTAAGCATAAATGCGTGATCACACAGGAAACAAGATGACAACTCGAACTTCTCATTTATTTTGGGAGGAATAGGGGATGGACAACTCGCGTCCCAATGATGATCAGACCGAATTAAAAGTCGCCGATCCGGCTCCCATCTTTCATGTTAGCGATCACTTTCAGCTTCATGTTCGGGATGGTGATCGAACCTGCCGACATGTAATGCGTATTCAAGCTCGGTTTATCAAGCGTTAAGTTCGGCGCGCTTAAGTCGATGACGTTGAGCGGGTTGTCGGTTTTATGCTCTTGCGTCTCCAAACCGGCAAATGACGTGCTATCCGCTTGAATGCCAGTGACGCGCAGTTTCAAATTTTGTCCGCTTACATTGCCGCCGGTGACAACGACATCGATGCTTTTAATGCCGTAAGCGCCGAGAGCTGACTCGGTGTTAATGTTTTTCGCCAGCACCAAATTGGTGATATTCGCTGACGCCAAGTCAATGGCTGCTTGCCCCCAAGCCCCTCTTTGTTCCGTTTCACCGATGGCAGGATACAGTTTAAATCCGGTTCCTGTAATTTTATCGGCGCTGATCGTAAATCCCCCGACACCTGATAGCGGAAACGCGGCAAACGCCGTACCTGACAAAAGCAACATAGCCACTAGAGCGATGACCGCGAGAAATCCCGCTCCGCCCGCAATCGCAAATCGTTTTGGATTGACCGCGAACAAGTTCCCCATTTTTCATGCCCCCTCGTTTTCTCCCATGAAATGATCATTTTCCCCCTATTCCCCCCAAAATAAATACCTTGTTTCCTAACAAAACCAACTATGTTTGATCACAAAAGCCTTTCTCTCCCCCTGCTGTCGGTTCCCATTATTGAATGTGGCGTTCTCACGCCCGTTCCATTCCTTGCTCTCTTGTTGCTTTCTCGCTTCCTCCAAAAGGAAGCGGTCGAAAGCGATTTTTTCTTCTGCCAAGACGCGGGCGGGCGAAACCCGCCCGTCTGCTCGGAATTAAGCATGTTCGCTCTCGATCTCGAATCGAAAAAAGCGCTTCTGATAAAGAGAAACCGCTCTTTTCCACGAGCCTTTTAAAATTCGGCCGCTGTTTTTTCTAGCTCCTCGACGCTGTCATACCGCTTCGTGCGGCTGATTTGTTTTTTGCGGATGTTGAACTGTTTGACCACATAGTTGGTTAGCATGTCATAGTCAATTTCCAGACTCCGCGCGCGGGCGAGGTGCTGCTGGCGTTTGCCAAGCTCGGTCAAATAGGCGACATATCCGGAGACGTGCGGCCATAATTCGTCCATATAGCGGATGAACAACTCATAATATCGTTCGTTTTCATTGACAAGCCGCTGGATCGTATAAATGCCGAACTGAATGTGCCGGCCTTCGTCCATGTTCAAATAATCGATGCCTTGGAGCAGCCCTGGGAACAGCCCGGCTTTTTTGTAAATTTGCCGGAACGTGTAATATCCCGATTCGGCCAGTGTTCCTTCGACAATCATGTTGTACACCGTGGCGGCGCGGATGATCGCTTCCGGCGAGTCGTCGCTATACAGGCGGTCCATCGCTTCCGGCAGCGCTTCGTAAAAGATGCGTTTGTAATGGTCGTTATGAAAGACGGACAAGTCCATCTGCCCGATGCCGACAGCTTGCTGCCAGCGGGAAAACATCTCGACATGCTTCGCTTCGTCGTGCATAAACGTCGTCAAAAACAGGACGTCCTCGAGCCGCCCTTGGCGCGCGAGGGCGTTTGTCATCGGCAAGATGTCGAGCGTCACCGCCTCTTCGCCGGCGGAAAACCCGGCGACAAGCGGCAAAGCCGATATTTTTTCTTCGCTCGTCAAGCTGGCAAAATCGGTTTGGTCTTGGCTGAAATCGATGTCGGCTGGATTCCATTTCCCGTTGCGCTTCGCTTTTTCATACAATTTGTACATCGGATGCTCCCAATCGATCGTGCCTTTCACCGTTTGAAACCCATCGTGGCGAGTCATCACGTTTCTCCTCCTTTGAAGGTTGTTAATGTAAGGAAACAAGGCGCTCCCAACCGCGCTGTTCAAGCGAAAACATGTCGCGGCACCATCACGCGTTCTTTTCAGCTTCTCACAAACCGACCGGTTGTCACCGGTCTTTTCCGACGCTGGTGATGGCATCGCACCTCCCGTTTTCCGGCCTTGGTTTTCCCATCGAAACGCTTTGTCACATTTACACGCGTTTCCCCATCCATGGAAGGGAAACGGCTGTTTTTCGCCAGCCTTTTCCCTCTCTTAAAACAACGTCATCGGCCGGTCGTTTACGTCGCAAATGACGGTTTTCGTCTCCAAATACGGTTCAAGCGCCTGCATCCCGAGCTCGCGGCCGAGGCCGCTCTGCTTATAGCCGCCAAACGGGGCGGTCGGCGACAGCACTTGATACGTGTTGATCCATACCGTTCCGCTTTTCACCCGGCGCGCCAAGCGGAGCGCCCGCTTGATATCGTTCGTCCAAACAGCGGCAGCGAGTCCGTAGATCGTATCGTTGGCAAGGCGAACCGCTTCTTCCTCATCAGCGAACGGAATCACGGCCGCCACCGGACCGAAAATTTCTTCACGGGCGATGCGCATCGACGGCTTGACATCGGCAAAAATCGTCGGCTCGATAAAGTAGCCGCCGAGCTCCGGCCGCGCGTTTCCTCCAGCGACCAGTTTCGCTCCCTCCTGCCGGCCGATGTCGATGTAGCGCAGCACTTTGTCGTACTGCTCGCGACTGACGACCGGGCCAATGTCGGTGCGGGCGCTCATCCCGGGGCCCATTCGCAATGTGTTGGCCCGGTCGGCCAACAGCTGAACGAACGTTTCATACACCGACCGTTCGACCAAAATGCGGCTTCCCGCTTGGCATACTTGCCCGGAGTTGTAGAACACGCCAAACAGCGCGCTTTTGGCCGCCTGTTCGAGATCCGCATCAGCAAAGATGATGTTCGGCGACTTGCCGCCGAGCTCAAGCGTCACCCGCTTAATGTGGGGAGCGGCCGCCTGCAAGATGTGGCGCCCCGTTGCCGTCTCGCCGGTAAACGCGATTTTCGGCACGCGCGGATGGCGGACGAGCGCTTTGCCCGCTTCATCCCGCCCCGGCAGGACGTTGACAACGCCGTCCGGCACGCCGGCTTCTTGGCAAAGTTCGGCGAGTTTGAGCGCCGTCAGCGGCGTCTCCGGGGCCGGTTTTACCACCATCGTACAGCCCGCCGCCAGCGCCGGAGCGATTTTCCATGTCGGCATCAAAAGCGGGAAGTTCCATGGCGTAATCAGTCCCGCCACCCCGATCGGCTCCTTGACCGTCCACGCCATATAGTCAGGGGCGGTGCCGGCGACGGAAAACGGCAGCACCTCTCCTTGCGGCTTGACGACAAGCGAGGCGAAAAAGTCGAAACAGTCGGCGGCGAGCGGAATTTCGATAAACCGCGCCATGTTGATCGGCATGCCGTTTTCCCTTGTCATCAGCCGGGCCAGTTCATCGTGATGCTGGCGGATCAGTTCAGCGATGCGGCGCAAGATGCGCCCGCGCTCGAGCGGGGAAATGGCCAGCCAGCGCCGATCCGAAAACGCCTCTTCGGCGACGGTGACCGCCGCGTCGATATCGTCCTCGCCAGCGTTGGCGACGCGGGCCGTCACTTCGCCCGTCGCCGGGTCGATGACGTCAAACCGTTCGCCGCTGGCGGCCGGTCGCCATTCTCCATCAATCCATAAATCGGCTTCCGTCGTTTGCGCCGAAATCATTATCATCTCCTCCTTTCCATCGCTCCATGTTCTCGATTGATCGGATTTTGAACCAAGCTATCGCAATAAATCGCTGCGGCCGATTTCTTGCAAATAGTCGCGGTACGCCGGATAGATGGCGTCAAGCTGCGGCAGCACTTTCAATGCGTTCACGAGCGGTCCTTGCACTTTGATTTGTTGGCGGGCAAGCGCCTGCTGCAAATCGAGCCGCCCGAGCCAAAATTTATGTCCGACATCGGCGCTCTGTTCAAAGATGAGCTCCGGCCGCAAGTCCGTCTCGCCGCAGACGATTTTCAGTCTCCCATTTTCATGCGTCCACGTAATTTTCGCTTCCGGCTTATGAAAAATATATTGGACATACGCGTCATAGCCGGAAGTTAGCTCTGTCGAGGCGATCAATTCCTTCGACTCGTCCGTCTCGGCCACTTTTTCAAAAAAGCGGCCGAGAACGTCATACAGCTCCTGCTCGCTTTGAAACACCGGCATCTCGTTTTCCCCTTTCCCAGTCGGTGATGATCGTCAAGACGATTGCCGTATTCCTTCTAAGCTGGGATGACCGCCAAGACGATCCCTTGTTCTTTCTAAGTCGCGGTCACCATCAAGACGATCGCCTTGTTCCTTCTAAACCGCGGTCACCATCAAGACGATCGCCTTGTTCCTTCTAAGCCGTGGTCACCGCCAAGATCCTCTCCTGTTCCTCCTAAGTTGACGATGATCGCCAAGACGATCTCTCGTTGTTTCTAAGTCAGCGATATCGCCTCAAGACGTTCTCCCTATACCTTGCACATCGTTGATGGCGCCGAATGAGCGGCCGCCTTCTGAAATCCGGCTTCCGGCCGCATTCCCAAGCTCAGCGGTTCAAGACCGCCGTGAGAGGCATCGCCTCCTTGTTGGTGCGTGTTTATTCCTCAAAGCGGATCAGGCCGCGGATGTTTTGTCCGCTCTTTAAGGCGGCGAAGCCGTCGTTGATTTGTTCGAGGGCATAGACGGCGCTGATGAGCGGTTCTAGCTTCAGCTTGCCCGCCGCGTACAAGTCAAGCAGCTTCGGGTAGTCGACCGGGGGATTGCCTTGGCCGAGCCACACCCCTGTCAACGTCTTTGCCTGCGACGGCAAGGAGAAGGCGTTGATTTCCACCGTTTCATGCGGAGCGGCGATGCCGACGATGACCGTCATCCCCGCCTTTCTCGTCATGTTGTACGCGTCCGCCATCGTTTCCGGGCGGCCGATCGCTTCAAACGCGTAGTCGACGCCGAGGCCGTCCGTCAAGTCGAGAACCGCGCTGACGGCATCTTCGTCGCCGGCGTTGACCGTATGCGTCGCCCCGAACGTTTTCGTCATCGTCAATTTTTCCTCGACAATGTCGATGGCGATAATTTGTTTGGCCCCGGCGAGCGCCGCTCCTTGGATGATGTTGAAGCCGACGCCGCCAGCGCCGATGACGGCCACCGTGCTGCCGGGGCGCACCCGCGCGGCATGGATGACCGCCCCCACCCCGGTCATGACGCTGCAGCTGACCAAGGCCGCCAATTCAAACGGCACATCGCGGCGAATCGGAATCGCTGCCTGTTCCGGCACGATCGTGCGCTCACTGAACGCCCCGGCGGTGAGAAATTGATAGACTGGCTTTCCGCCAAGGGAAAAACGCGTCGTCCCGTCCGGCAGCGTGCCGGTCGCCGTCAGCCGGGCCGCCGCTTCGCATAAGTCGGGCCGGCCAAGGCGGCAATAAGGACAGCGGCCGCACGACGGCACCCAATTGAGCACAACGTGGTCGCCGGCTTGAACGCTCGTCACTCCCTCGCCCACCTCCTCAACGATGCCTGCCCCTTCATGGCCGAGCACCAGCGGCAAAGGAAGCGGCAGCTGGCCTTGCACGACATGCCAATCGCTATGGCAGAGGCCGGCCGCTTTCATTTTCACTTTGACTTCCCCAAACCGGGGGGCAGCTAAATCCAGCTCCTCGATCGCCAGCGGCTCCCCGTAATGGTGCAACACCGCCGCTTTCACCATCGTTGTTCTCCCCTTTCACCGCCTTATCGCTCTCGCCTGTCAGCGAAATCCGCGTTTGCTTCACGGGCGCCGCCTTGACCTCGCAGCGCCTCCAAGTAGGTGTTCCATTCCTCTTGCAAGGCGGTTTTTAGCTTGAACAGGCCAAGAACGAGCGAGCGGGTGGAATGGTCGTGCAAAAACACTTCGCGAAACGCGTCCGCGAATTCTTCCCGTTTTCCGGGGATGCCATGGTCTTTTCCATACAGCAAATGCCTCTCCAACAGGCGCCGAATTACCGGGCTTCCCGGTCCGCCACTTTGGCGGTAAAACGCTTCGATACGCTGGGACATCGTCCATTCCTGATGCTCGTCGCGCACATCGTTCCCTCCTTTAGCGACAATGTGGCACGATGCGCTCGTGCCCGGGACTAGCACTCTTCGTTGCGGATCGATCCGATCGCGGCCATTATCGGATGGCGTTCCTATCCAGCGAACATGGCTAGCACTCTTCATCGCGGATCGATTCGATTGCCGTAGCGGAAGCTTTCCCTTCCAGAACCGCGCCGACCGCCTGATGCCGATTTTTTCAACAAGCTAGGTTAAAACCGCGGCCGTTGCTTGCGCGTGCGGAACAGCCGCCAACCAAGAAACACCACCAAGAGGAACGAAACAGCCAATCCGATGTTGGCGATCGTCGTTTTGTCCATCCCCCAAAACGTTCCGCCCGGGATGCTGGCGACAATCAATCCGGTGGCGACGATAATGGCAAACGCGAGGAGGGAAAGCGCCAGCCGGTTGGCGATTTGGTTGAGAGTATTGCGCGTCACCGGGTCAGTTTGCAGCTGCACGGTCAGGCGCCATTTGTTTTCCGCCACCGTTTCGAGCGCTTTGTTGAACCGGCGCGGCAAGGTGGCGACCAATTCGGCCGTTTCAGCGACGAGGCTGGCGTTGGCGCGGAAATTAAAACGCTTTCCGAGAATGCTTTTTAAAATCGGGATTTCATACGCCTCGATGACTTCGCCGTACGAGATTTCCGGACAAATCCAGCGCGCCGTCCCTTCGGTTGCGGAAAACCCTTTCGCCCAAAGCGCTAGGCCGTTTGGAACTTTGCAGTAGTTGCGAAGCCCGATCGCCGTCGCTTCAAGGACGAGGCGGCCGTAATTGTAGCGGCTGCTTCCCTGGTGGGCGGACACATAGTTTAACGTCAGCGTCCGCAGTTCATCTTTCAATTTGACGACATCGGTGTAGATGGTCGGCGACATGAGCTCCATAAACACTTCGGCGGCGTCTTCTGCTTGGTTGAGCTGGATGTGCAAAATGACGCGCATCAAAATTTGCGCCATCACGCTGTCCATCCGCCCGGTCATTCCCCAGTCGATGATGACCGCTTTTTTCGTCCGCTTGTCGATCATGATGTTGGAACCGTGGGCGTCGGCATGATAATGGCCATCGAGCATCATCTGCACATAATGGTGAACGAGGTCAATCATAATGTTGACCCGCTCTTCAAAGGTGAGAAAATCAACGGGGAAATCTTTTATGAGCCAGCCGTCGATGTATTCCATGATTAAGACGCTTTTCGTCGCTTCGTACACGTGCGGAACCGTGACATGTTCGGCCCTCCTTTCGTATTTTTGCTTCATCTCTTGCATTTTTCGCGCTTCTTCCGTCATATCCAGCTCATCCATGGCGCTGCTGTAGTAGTCTTGCACGAGCCCCCCAAGATCGAGGGCGGCCTGCAGTTCAGGGGGCAGCCGCTTCTGCAGGCGGGCGGCCATTTTTTTGATAACAGCGATGTCGGTTTGAAACAGCTTTTCGACCGTCGGGCGCACGACTTTGACCGCGACGACCGGCCCGTCTTTCAGCTTGGCTTTGTATACTTGGGCAAGCGACGCTGAACCGAGCGGCGTTTCTTCGATCCATTCAAACGTCTCAAGACCGTCCGGAAGCTCACGTTCGAGAATGTACTCGATTTTCGCAAACTCGATCGGCGGCACTCGGTCAAGCAGCCGTTCGAGCTCGAGCGTGATCGGCTCCGGCAGCAAATCTTGCCTGGTGACGAGCACCTGTCCAAGCTTGATGAACGTTGGGCCGAGCTCCTCAAACGCTAGGCGGAGCCGGCGGCCGATTTGGCGCAACGAAGTACTATCTCCTTCTTTCCCTCGCAGTTTATGGGCGATGATGTCGCTAAACACTACGCCAAGTCCGTTTTTGACAAACGTTGTCATGATTTTTCGCCGTCGCCTTCCCGCCGTGATAGCGGCCAGCTCGGTTTCAATGGCGGCGCTGACCGCCGTAAAATCGCGCTTTTGTTTCGGTTTGGCTGTTTCGATCGATGCGTGCAAACCGCTCCCCTCCTCTCCGCTTTACAAGCGTTCAATCATGGTGGCGGTCGCCATGCCAAAGCCGATGCACATCACTTGCAAACCGTAAGTCCCGTTCATGTCTTCGAGTTCATGCAGCAACGTCGTCAGCAGCCGCGCCCCGCTCGCGCCAAGCGGGTGTCCGAGGGCGATCGCTCCGCCGCGCGGATTCACTTTCGCCATATCCGGCTCAAGCTCCCGCTCCCATGCTTTGACGACCGAAGCGAACGCTTCATTGATTTCAATGACATCGATTTGGTCAAGGCGCAGCCCCGCTTTTTCGAGCACGCGGCGCGTGGCCGGGATGACGCCGGTAAGCATCAGAATCGGGTCTTCGCCGACGACCGCGCGGGCGATGATGCGGGCTCTCGGCCGCAACCCGAGCTGCCGGGCTTTTTCCGCCGACATGAGCAGCACGCCGGCCGCTCCGTCGCTCACTTGGCTTGAGTTGCCGGCCGTGATGACACCGCCTTTTGGCTGAAATGATGGCATTAACGCTGCCAACTTTTCCCTCGATGTATCGCGGCGGATTCCTTCATCATGGGCAACTGTCATCGTTCCGTTTTCGCCCTGCACTTCAAGTGGGATGATTTCCCGCGCAAACATTCCACCATCGGTGGCTGCTGCCGCTTTTTGATGGCTGGTGAGCGCAAACGCGTCCAACTCGTCGCGCGACAACCCCCATTTTTTCGCGATCATCTCGGCGGAAATCCCTTGCGGCACGATGTTGTACCGACTTGTCAGCTGGCGGCTGAATCGTCCCATATCGCTTCCCATCGGAACGCGGGTCATGCTTTCTACGCCGGCAGCGATGACGATGTCCATGTCGCCGGCCAAAATCGCTTGCGCCGCGTTATGGATGGCCTGCTGACTCGAGCCGCACATCCGGTTTAACGAAAACGCCGGCACCTCGACCGGAAAGCCGGCAGCGAGCGCGGCTTGACGGGCGATGTTGCCGCCTTGCTCCCCGGTCATCGTCACGCAGCCGACAACGATATCTTCCACCAAGCCGGCGTCCAATCCGTTTCGTTCGACAAGCGCCCGCAGCACCGGAACAAGCAAGTCAACCGGATGGACGTTGGCGAATGCTCCTTTTTTCTTGCCGATCGCCGTGCGTACGGCATCGACAATGACCACTTCCCTCATGCCGCTCCTCCTGTTCTGTCTGAAAATCGGTCTGCTCGAAATCGTTGAGCGATTTGGCGAGTGTCTCTCACGCTCGGATCACCATCGATCCGCTCTCCCCTTAGCGAGCTGCTGCGGGCCGCCGAAGCCGCGCCGCTTCCGATCCGAGCCCACCTCCACTTGCTGGCCTTAGCCAACAACATTTCCCCCGCGGTGCCCGCTTCGGGTGTAGGCTCACAGTCTGATAGCCGGTTGGCCAAACGTTTCTGACGCGGTGAGAACGCGAGGCTTCGCCACAGCCCAAAGGTCAGCTGGCGCTCGGCCACCACCGCGCTTTTGGCTCAAAACGTAAACAGTTCTATACCTCCGGATACGTTCAACCCGATGCCGGTAATATATTTCGCCTTATCGGAGCAAAGAAAGACGATGGCGTTGGCGACGTCTTCCGGTTCACCCGGGCGGCGGAACGCCGTGCGCTGGATCATCCGTTCGTTCATTTTCGGGTTGCCCATGCGGAACGCTTCCGTATTGATAATGCCCGGCACGATGGCGTTCACCGTAATGCCGTAGCGCGCTCCTTCCAGCGCCATGCTTTTCGTAAAGCTCAACACCGCTCCTTTCGTCGCCGAGTAGCTCGCCTGCCCGAAGCCGCCGAGCGTGCCGGCGACGGACGACATGTTGATGATCCGCCCCCATCCTTGCTCTTTCATGTATGGCCACACGGCTTTCGTGCAGTTGTACGTGCCGGTCAAATTCACCCGCAAATCGCGCTCCCACAACGCATCGTTTTGCTTTTCGATTTGTGAAACGTGGTCAAGCGTGCCGGCGTTATTGACCAAAATGTCGATCGATCCGAACTCCTCTTTGACGCGGGCGAACACGTCCTTCACTTGCTCGCGGTCGGTGACGTCCATTTTGATCGCCATTGCCCGCCGTCCCATGGCGCGAATTTCTTCCGCCGTTTTTTCCGCGTACACGACGTTCGTGCTTTGCATCACTTGGGAGAGCGGTCCGTATTTTTGCGCCGTTTGTTTGCTTTCTTCATCCGATTCGAGCAAAATGTCGGTGATGACGACATCCGCTCCCGCCTCGGCAAGCGCCAAGGCGTCCGCACGCCCGAGGCCGCGCGAAGCACCGGTGACGACCGCCACCTTTCCTTTCAACAATTCCGCCCACGATGACATCGCTGATCCCTCCGTTTATCGTAAAAATTGCGGTTGTTTCTTTTGGAAAAACGCCGCTAGCCCGATGGCCGGCTCCCCTGTTTGAAACGTGGCCGCAAAGGACGCCGCTTCAACAGCGAACCCATCCTCAGCGCACTCCTCGGCGGCATCGATCGCCCGCTTGGCCAGCCCCATCGCCCGCACCGCGCCTTCGGACAACTGTTCGGCAAACGATGCTACGTCTTCGTTCAGCCGTTCCGGAGCGGTCACGCGGTGAACGAGGCCGAGCGCGAGCGCTTCTTGCGGATCGAGCCGGCGGGCGAGAAAAATAAGCTCCGTCGCTTTCGCCCGTCCGACAAGGCGCGTCAGCCGCTGCGTCCCGCCTGCTCCTGGAATCAAGCCGAGGGAAACTTCCGTTAAGCCGATTTTGCCTCCGCCCATAATGCGGAAGTCGCAAGCGAGCGCCAATTCGCAGCCACCGCCGAGCGCATAACCGTTGATGGCCGCGATCACCGGTTTCGGCATTTTGGCGAAGCGGTCGAAGCAGCGCTGCATGCGGGCGCTCTGTTCGGCGATGCCGTCCTTATTGCCGGCCAACTGGCTTCCTCGCCGAATCATGTCCTTTAAGTCGGCGCCGGCGAGAAACGTTTTCGGATGGGCCGACGCAATGACGATCACGCGCACCTTGCTGTCGGCTTCCAGCTCATCGGCCGCTTGTTCCAATTCGTTCATCAACGTTTCACTAATGGCGTTGGCCGGCGGATGGTCGATGATCAGCCAAGCGACTCCTTTGTCCCGCCGTTCGATGCGAATCGTTTCGTAAGGCAAGTCACACTCTCTCCTTTCGTTCGCTGCGATGCCCCCGCCAACGGCGCTGGCCGCTCCGATGACGGCCGAATCGACCGGGAACCGATGCCGATCGGGCGGGGGTATCCTTGGCGACTGCGAGTCAGAGCGCCCAAGCTCGTTCCGCCCGAAACGAGTTGGGCATAGACGTTATACATGGACGCCGTATGGCGCATACAACCGTCGGGCGGTGACGAGGCGCTGAATTTGCTGCGTGCCTTCAAAAATATCAAACACTTTCACGTCGCGATACAGTTTCTCCACCAAATGCCCATCAAGGCCGACCGGACCGAGCAGCTCAAGGCACATCGCGCATACATGAAGCGCCATTTTGCCAGCCACCGCTTTGCAAATCGCCGCTTCCATCGCGTTCGCTTCGCCGATGTCCGCTTTCCACGCCGCTTCCCACGTGAGCAGTCGCGCCGCCTCGATCTCTTGTTCCGCCTCGGCGAGCAGCTCAGCCGCTTCATAGTACAGCCGCCCTTGCTTCGGATAATCGCGGCGAACGATCTCGAGCGTATATTCGTAAGCCGCACGGGCGATGCCGACCGCCATGGCGGCAACGATCGGTCTCGTGCTATCGAACGTTTTCATCGCCACTTGAAATCCGGATGGTTGATGGGCCGGGGCGCTGTACAACTCCTCTCCACCGAGCAAGTTTTCCGCCGGGACGAAGCAGTCTTCAAACACGAGCTCCGCTGTCTCGTTGGCGCGCAGCCCCATTTTATGAACGGTGCGGGTGGCTGTAAATCCCGGCGTCCCTTTTTCGACGACAAACGCCCGGTGTCCGGCGCGGCCGAGCTTCGGATCGACCGTGGCGAACACGACGACCCATGAAGCGCGAGCACCGTTGGTAATGAAAATTTTTTGCCCGTTCAACACATAGCCGCCGTCAACTTTTCTCGCTGTCGTCCGAATGCCGGACGCATCCGAACCGGCCTCCGGCTCGGTCAACGCATACGCCCCCCAGCGCGGTTCGTCTTTCGTAAATATCGATAAAAAGCGCTGCTTCTGTTCCGGAGTGCCGCTTGACTGGATCGGCGGCCCGCCAAGGCCGGGACCGGGAAGGGATAAGGCAATGGCCGGGCAGCCCCACGCGAGCTCCTCGGCGGCAATCACCGCCACGCGGTTGCCTTCGCGTTCTTTTTTTTCCGGTTTCTGCCCCGCCGCTGACGCCGACCGTCCGCCGCCGAATGACGATGTATTTAGCTGGATGCCCATTTTGTTCACTTTTTGCAGCCACTCCTCCGGGACCCGTCCGAGCCGATCGGCCTCGAGGGCAAGCGGGCGTACTTCGTGTTGGGCGAACCAATGAACGAGCTCTTTGATTTGTTTTTGCTGCGGTGACAACGCAAATGAAATCACGGCGCAACCCTCTCTTTCCGTTCGTCCAGCAGCTGTTCGCCGCGGCGGATGAACCAGTCCGTTTCCCGGGCATACAGCAGCACTTGCGCTTGGGCGTCGCGCATCCATTTTTCGGCCGGATATTCTTGCACGTATCCGTGTCCGCCTAGCATTTGTACGGCCTGATCGGTGACGTAGCGCACCGACCGATGGGCGCGGGCGAGCGCCCGCCAAGCGAAGCCTTCCGCCGCCCTTCCTTGCTCGTCAACGCGGCAAGCGGCGGCCCAGGCGATGTTCCGGGCCCCGCGGCATTCAAACGCCATTTCCGCAACCGTAAACGATACGCCTTGGAATTTGGCGATTTCCTGCCCGAACGCCTTGCGGCCAGCCGTGTATTCGATAGTGTAATCGAGCGCCGCCTCCATCAACCCGACTTCCTTCGCCGCCTCAAGCACGCACTGGCGAGCGCGGGCGTGCCCAAGCAAAGCTGACGCCTCCTCTCCGCGGGCAAGCACGCGGTCGTTGCCCGCGAACACATCGGAAAAGCGAATGCGCCCAAGCCCTGCGGCCAGCAGCCCGAGGCGGAAATCGCCTTCGACCGTCTCCCATGTGCGCTCATCGAAAACGACAATGACCGGTTCCCCCTCGTTATCCTTGCCGGCTGCAACCACCCAATCGGCAAAAGCAGCGCGCCGGACTGGCGCGGATGTCCCGTTGAGCCGATAACCGTCGCGGCTGCGGCGGACCTCGATCGTTTCTTCATCGTCGATGAAGGCCACCGTCGGCCATATTCCCGTTTGACCCACGTCCCGATACGGTCGCCAAACGGGATGCTCAGGCGTCTGACGCATGAGCGAGGCGGCTTCCCCGGGTCCGGGAAGCCCTTGAACAATCCCTAAATCCCCATAGCTGAGCACTTGCCAAATTTGCGCTTGGGATATGAGCGGAAGTTCCAGCCCACCCCAGCTTTCGGGAAGTTCAAGCCCTAAAAATCCCAACTCGTGAAGGCGTTTGGCGATGGATGCGCTTACAGAACGGCGCTGTTCACAGTCGCGGGCCCTCGGCCGCATCTCTTCGGCGGCGATCGTTTTCGCCACTTCGCAAAACGCCCGCTCCTCTTCGGTCGGCCGAAATGAGATCATCGTTTCTCCCTCCTTTTATGCCAATCACAACGGGGCGCGTTCCGCTTATTCATTCCCGTCCACAGCGGCGGGAACGAACTCGTTCGCCCACTCGCGCAACGTTTTCTTGTCCGTTTTCCCGAGCAAATTTTTTGGCAAATAACCGACGATCTTCAAAAAGCGCGGGCTTTTGTATTTCGCCACTTTCTCTTGGCAAAAGCGAATGAGTTCCTCTTCCGTCACGCTCGCCCCGCGGCGGATGACGACGTAAGCGGCGACTTCTTCTCCCATCCTCGGCGACGGAACGCCGACAACGCCCGCTTCCAGCACATCAGGATGCGACATGAGCAGCTCTTCAAGATCGCGCGGGTAAATGTTGAATCCGCCGCGGATGATGACATCTTTTTTCCGGTCGACGATAAACACGTACCCGTCTTCATCGATGCGCGCCATATCCCCGGTGTACAGCCAACCGTCGCGCAGCGCTCGACGCGTTTCTTCGTCTTTTCCATAGTAGCCGCAAAACACGTTCGGCCCAGAAACAATCAGCTCCCCCACCTCATTGGGCGGCAGAGGATTTCCTTGTTCATCGACAACGGCGACCTTCACCCCCGGCAGCGGCAGCCCGACCGATCCGGGCTTGATCGGTTTCGTCGGATCGGTTGCTGTAACGATGGGCGCCGCTTCTGACAGGCCGTAGCCTTCCAAAATCAAGCAGCCAAACTGGCGCTGAAACCGTTCGGCAAGCGCCGGCGGCAGCGAGGCGGAGCCGGACACGCAGGCCACTAGGCTGGAGGTGTCATACCGATCGGCCTCAGGAACATGACATAAGGCGTGAAACATGGCCGGCACCATCGCGGTGTGCGTGACCCGGTACATTTCGATGGCTGCAAGCACTTTTTTCGGCTCGAAATACGGCAGAAGAACGACACGGTCACCAAGCAGCAGCGCCACATTCATCATCGTAAAACCAAACGCATGAGAAATCGGCAACACCCCGAGGCCGACACGATCGCTCTTCGTTTGCAGCAGCTTGGCCATTTCGGCCGCCGCTTCGGCATTGGCGTACAAGTTGCGGTGCGTCAGCACGACCCCCTTCGGCTGGCCAGTTGTTCCTGATGTATAAAGCAAGGCGGCCGCGTCGTTGTCCGTGATTTCCACCTCCGGCAGAGTGGCCGGAGCCTGCTTGATCCTCGCCCACAGCGAGTGAGGCGAGTTAGAAGGCTCGAGCGTCAACACGGACGGTGAGCGCAGCAAATCGCGCGCCGCTTCTCTCACTTTCCCGAGCAACATTTCCGCTGTCAGCACGACTTTCGGTTCGCAATCTTGAAAAATGTAATGGAGTTCCTGCACCTGCAATAGCGGCAACACCGGCACAACGACCGCACCGGCCTTCACGACACCGCTGAAGGCGATCACGACTTCCGGGCTGTTCGGCATCGTCACGACAACGCGGTCGCCCGGCCTGACCCCTAGCTCGATCAACGTGTGAGCCAATTGGGACGAACGGGCGTCGCACTCGACGTTCGTGTACTCTTTTCCTTCAAATATCAACGCCGCGTAAGGACCGAACTGCTCGATGTTTTTTGTCCAAATCGTGCGCAAATCCATGCCCTCGTCTCCTTTTAGCCAAAATGGGCGGGCTGATGAAAAAGGGCAAGCCCGCCGTCTTTGTTTGCCTGTTGCTCCATGCTGTCATCGCTCTCGGAACATCCCGCTTTGCTCATTGGTTGGCGCTGTTGTAGGCAGCCAACACTTCCTGCAGCCGCAGCGCCAACCCCATATCCCCATCGATGCGAAGCCGCCCGCTCATGAACGCTTCCGTTCCGTTGAGCTCGCCGTCGACCATTTTTTTGAAATCGTCGCTGTCCATGCTGAGCGTGCAATCGGCCGTCTCCTGTTCTCCTTCAACGACAAATCCGGCATCCGGGCGCAGGACGACTTGATACACCCCCGGATCGGCTCCGCTCAAATTGAATTGGTACACGGCGACAATCCCATCAGCACGGGACGGGTCTTCCTTCAACTGCGAATCAATCAGCTGAAAAATGTCTTTTACGGCTGTCATCTTCATATCCTCCCTAAAATTTTGAACTATCTGAAATTTATTTCCGCACTTTTACTATATCGCCTTTCCCACCGCCGTCCTATCCCGAACTTTGTCGGGACTTTCCCTTCTCGCCCTTGGCGTTTCCCGATATTTTTACGTTTGCAGCGCCCGCAGAAGCGCCGGCTCATCGATGAGCTCCAAGTAGCGCCGGTAAAGCGGAAACGCCGGCACGATGCGCGGCAGCAGCTGGAGCGCCTTCGCTTTCGACCCTTTGACTCTCATTTTTCCCGTTATGAGGGCTAACGGGACGCTAATATTGCCACCCCAAAATTGATGGGCGACATCCCCGGTTGTTACAATGGCGACGTCAGGCTGATCGAGCTCCCGTCCGAACAGCACTTTGTAATGTTCGCCGGGCGTTGGCCGCCTCGCATCGATGCTGATGACCGCTTCCGGATCGGTCAAGTAAAAGACGAACGCGGCGCGGGAACGGCGGATTTGCTCGCCGATGCGGTTGATTTGCTCCAATTCGTTCCCTTGTTCATAATAGGCGGGATGATGGCCCCACCATGCGCGCAGCTCTTCCCATGTTCGTTCACGAGTCGCAATATTCATGAATTCACCGATAACCTGATAAAAATGGACATCATCACGAAAAATAGGCACGTTCATGCCCTCCTTCCATACCTTTCTCCCCTTCCACCATAAATCAAAACAAAACGATGCACCATTCCGAATTTTGAGGGGGAAACAAACCAGCCAAGATACCGGGATAGCCGCCGCCCCCCCTCTCTCCAGAAGCGAAAAATCGATGTTGCTGCACATATGAAATATCCCTCACATCATTCATCCTGCTAACCGTTGCCACACAATTCGGCGAGCTTGGCTAGGTTCGGATTATGGTTGCGCCATACTTTCGGTTCTTAGGCAAAACAATGAAGGCAGATCTAAGAGGGCGGTGAAAAACGGTTGTTTCTCTTGAGCAATGGGGGAACGTTTGAAAGGCGCTCTTGACGCGACAAGGCTTATCTGTTTGAGAAACGGGCTTGATCAGCGGCTTGCTCCCTTAAATCACCAGCCTCCTAAAGTATGCTGCAACCATGTTGGTTCTTTTCTCCTCTCCTTTCGAGCTTCGACCAGCTCCAAGGCTAGTTTTCTTGATTGTTTTCAATGGTGGCCTGACTTCCATGGGAGGCACTGAATTCTACCTCCAAAAAAGATATAAAATATAAATTGACATTCACATTCATTTTATATAAAATTTCAAATGAAATATAATATCATTAAAGAAAGAGAGGGATTATACATGCAAAACACCAACATGAAAAGATGGTGGATTCTTGGTTCATTATCACTAGGTTTGATTGCAGTAGGGCTAGATATTACGATTTTGAATGTAGCGTTGCCAACTTTAGCCACAGAACTCCATGCGTCAACAAGCGATCTTCAATGGTTTGTAGATTCGTACAATTTGGCCATGGCCGCCTTCCTTCTTCCAGCCGGCATGCTAGGTGACCGTTTCGGTCGGAAAAGGCTGCTGTTATTTGCCTTATGTTTATTTGGATTGGCTTCTATAGGCTGCGCTTATTCCAATTCTCCGGAAATATTGATCTGGATGAGGACGTTTCTTGGATTAGGAGCCGCTTTTCTGATCCCATTATCGATCTCCATTCTTCCGGTGCTGTTTTCCGAACGGGAGCGCACGAAGGCAATGATGATTTGGGCGACAGCGAATATGTTGGGGATTCCACTTGGGCCCATTGTCGGTGGATGGTTGCTTGAACATTACCAATGGGGATCGGTCTTCTTATTGAATCTTCCCTTTGTTGTTGTCGCGCTTGCAGCGGTCTCTTGGCTCATGCCGGAGTCGCGCAGCCCTCATCATTCTAAACTCGACTGGCTCGGAGTCTTGACATCAAGCGCCGGTCTTGTATCGATCACGTATGGAGCCATTAAAGCTGGAGAAAAAGGATGGAGCCATAATGAAGTCATTCTCTTTCTGGCCATTGGATGCTTCATGCTGTCTGTGTTTGCCATATTGGAGAAAAAGGTCAAACATCCACTTGTTGATCTGTCCCTTTTTCGCTCCCGCAGCTTTACTTTCGGGGCGATATTAGCCACATTGGCCACATATGCGCTGTTCGGTCTCTTATTCACGTTGCCCCAATATTTTCAATCAGTAGA
The DNA here is from genome assembly GCF_001587475.1 of Geobacillus sp. B4113_201601. Lineage (NCBI taxonomy): Bacteria > Bacillati > Bacillota > Bacilli > Caryophanales > Anoxybacillaceae > Geobacillus > Geobacillus sp. B4113_201601. The sequence goes on along the minus strand of NZ_LQYX01000074.1, from coordinate 75,336 downwards.
AGGCAACGATACACTGGAAACAGGTTTGCGTTTGCTCCCTCTCATTGGAGGGCTGATCGTCGGAGCCAAGTCGGCCGATTTCCTCTTGGAAAAAATTGGACCCAAAAGCAACGCCTTCATCGGTTTTGTCTTTCTTGCCATCGGGTTAGGCATCGGCGGAACGACGCAGATCGACCATCCATACAAATTTATCGCTCTTTGGATCACGATAGTGGGGATCGGCTTAGGATTAGCGCTTCCCACTGCCATGGATGCAGCTTTAGGAGAACTGTCGGCGGAACGAAGCGGGGTTGGTTCAGCACTCATTATGGCATTGCGGCAAGCCGGAGGGTCGATTGGAGTAGCCGTTTTAGGCACGATTGTAAATTCACAGTATCGCAGTCGTATAGAAGCAATCCAGTTGCCGAGTCAGCTTAAACCTATAGTAAAACAAAGCGTATCAACAGGGGTGGAAGCAGCACATCAAATCCAATCGATGCAACTACTCTCTTCTGTGCGCAAAGCTTTTGTTCATGGAATGGAGGCCATGCTATGGACGTGTTGCGGAATCGCGATATTGGGCGCAATTTTGTCATTCGCCTTTTTGCCTAACCAATTCTCTAGCAAATCAAAACAAAGAATGTCAGTCCATTAAATGACGGATTTGTGCCCCTGATGAAAAAGCTGTACACTATAGATAAAGACAATATCTCTTATTTTCCTCAGACAATCTATGGGGCGGAGGTGAAATGATGTCTTCACAGGAGCAATCTCAATCAGGGCTAAGAGAGCGAAAAAAAGCGAAGACTAGAGCACTCATTCAACAAAGCGCCTTGCGCCTCTTTCGCGAGCAAGGCTACCATGCAACAACAGTCGAGCAAATCGCGAATGCGGCCGAAATCTCGCCCAGCACCTTTTTTCGTTATTTTCCAACAAAAGAATCGGTTGTGTTAGATGACGATTATGATCCGCTGATCATAGATGCATTCCGGAAACAACCACATCACCTTCATCCGATTCAAGCGTTTCGTCTGGCGCTGAAAGAAGTGTTTAACAGTCTGTCTGAAGCTGAGCGTTCTGCCATTCGCGAGCGCATCGAACTTGCTTTGACAGTGCGGGAACTGCGGGCAGCGGCATTTCATCAAGTCACCGCAACCGCGGAAATGATTTCTCGACTGTTAGCCGAACGTATGAGCCGCAAGCATGATGACATTTTTGTGCTCACTCTTACTGGAGCATTAATGGGAGCAGTATTATCAATGCAATTTTATTGTGTCCAGCATCATGAAACGGACTATATGAAGGTAATCGACGAAGCATTGGGATATTTAGAAAAAGGATTTGCTTTGCCAACCTAGCGGCTGTTCCTTTTTCACATGTTTTCTGTTCGGCTTGCTCAATAATGAAAAGGCTGTTCCAAAAGGTCAAAATACGATCTTTTGTGAACAGCCTTTTGTTTGTTGATTTATGAAACTCCTTGGCACTTTGTTTACAAATGCGCCAGCCGCATCACATCGCGGGCGATCATCACCTCTTCGTTCGTCGGAATGACGAGCACTTTGACCGGCGAGTGCGGATAGCTGATGAACGCTTCCTTGCCGCGCACTTTGTTGAGGATCGGATCCCAGTACACTCCCATGAACTCGAGGCCGCGCAAGACTTTCGCCCGCACGACGTCGCTGTTTTCGCCGATGCCGGCGGTGAAGATGATGGCATCGACCCCGCACATGCGCGCCGCATACGAGCCGATGTATTTATGAATCCGGTTCGCAAACACTTCAAGCGCGAGTTCCGCGCGCGCATTGCCTTCGGCGGCCGCTTTTTCCAAGTCGCGCAAATCGCTCGAGATGCCGGATATACCGAGCATGCCGCTCTTTTTGTTCAGCACGTCAATCACTTCATCGGCGGTCATTCCCGTTTTTTCCATAATGTACGGGATGAGCGCCGGGTCGATGTTGCCGGAGCGCGTCCCCATCGCCACGCCGGCTAATGGGGTGAAGCCCATGGACGTGTCGATCGACTTGCCGCCCTCCACCGCCGCGATGCTCGCTCCGTTGCCTAAATGGCACGAGATGAGGCGCAGCTGTTCGATCGGTCGGCCGAGAAGCTCCGCCGCTCGCTGGGTGACGTATTTGTGCGACGTGCCGTGGAATCCGTATTTGCGAATCCCATATTTCGTGTAATACTCGTACGGCAAGCTGTATAAAAACGATTGTTCCGGCATCGTTTGGTGAAACGCCGTATCAAATACCGCCACCGCCGGCACGTCCGGCAGCACTTCCTGAAACGCCCGAATGCCGACGAGGTTGGCCGGATTATGAAGGGGAGCGAGCTCGGACACCTCTTCGATTTGCCGGATCACTTCATCGGTAATCAGCACCGAATCGCTGAACTTTTCGCCGCCGTGGACGACGCGGTGCCCGATGCCATCGATCTCGGCAAACGAACGGATGATGCCGTAGCGAATGAGTTTATCCAGCAGCATTTTCACCGCCGCGGCATGGTCCGGAATCGCCGTCACTTCTTGATGCTTTTCGCCGTTTACGACGATGGTAAAAATCGCGTCGTCAAAACCGATCCGTTCGACCACCCCTTTGGTCAGCACCGTTTCCGCCGGCATCTCAAACAGCTGAAACTTCAACGAGGAACTTCCTGCATTAATGGCTAGCACTTTCGCCATAGACGTATCCCGCTCCTTTTTGACAAAAATCCGCTCGCGCTTGCCATTAGTGTGCGCGATGCGCGTCCGTTTCACTATGCCTTTTTCATTGTATGCACCCCGTTTCCCCGTTTCAAGCGCAGTTTTGGTTCGCAACCGGTTGCAAGAAAAAGTTTTTATGTTGCGAAAAATGAAAACGATGCTGATTACAAAGGGAGGGGCAAGAGCAAGCCTTGATCATCGAGAAGCCCCTCCTCTAGAAGGCTGGTGAAAAACGGTTGTTTCTTTTGAGCAATGGGGGGATCGTTTGAAAGGTGATCCTGATGCGATGAGGCTTTTCTATTTGAAAAACGGGCTTGATAAGCGGCTTGCCCGCTTAAATCACCGGTCTCCTAGGCGTGAGCGCAAGAGGGAGGAAGAGGCAACTTCCCGTTTGGCGGAGAGGCTTGGCGGGCCGGTGATCAAAAAAGGTGTCCCATCGCCATTGGGGACACCCTCTTGTCACTGTCCTTTTTCCGCAGTGATCCAGGCGTCGATTTTGGCCATCATCGCCTGCATCGCTGATTTATTGGAAAATCTAGGCAAATCAACAAGCAGCACGTGTTTGGGCTTTTTGACGTTTGGCCCTTTCTTTTGCAAAATCAACACGCTTTTGGCCGCCTGATCGTTTTTAAACATCGACAGCGGCAGCTGCAAGACGCCTTGAACGATGGCTGCCTCTTTTAAAAATTCGTTCAGCTGCCCCGCCTGCGGGCTTGAAAACAACGTATTCGGGATGAGGAAAAACAAGTAGCCCCCCTCTTTCGTATAGCGCAAGCTTTGCTCGATGAACAAATGGTGGGCGTACGACTTTCCTTCGGTTGCTTTTAAGGCGAAGCGGGCGGCATTGTCGTCATCCGGGTAATAGCCGACCGGCAGATCGCAGACGACAACATCGACCGGCTCGACAAACAGCGGCCTGAGACTGTCTTGGTTAAACAGTTGCACCGCATGCTTTTGCAAGTTGGCGTTGACATAGGCCAATTTGATGAGCAGGTCGTCGACATCGCTGCCGTAGCTGGCCGCCTGTTTGCCCCGCAGGCCGTTTAACACCGCCGTCAATAAATTCGCCGTGCCGACGGCTGGGTCGAGAATCGTCACCGCCAAATGCGAGCGCGTAAACTCGCGGACTAAATAGGCCAAAAACAAGCTGACCGCATCCGGGGTCATTTGATGATGCGGCTGGACATGCGTTCGCATCCCTTTTAGCACCGCGAGCTGGAACGCTTTGCGGATGTCTTCGTTTTGAAACCGTTCCAGCAGCAGTTCGCGATACTGCTTTTTCAACCGTTTCGCGTTCAGCTCGCTCACTTCGTCTTGCAACACGTCGCCATGAAACAAATTTTCTCCCGTCTCGGCAACAGCTTCCAAATACGTGCATTGCAATTCTTCTTGCAAAATCCGGGCCGTCTCGTCAACGACCGTGAACAACCGTTCAACTGGCGTCATCATCTATCCGTCCCCACCTTTCTACCAACGTCCCTTCTGTATATTGTACGCCCGTCCGCCTCACACCGCAAGAAAGGGGCCAATCGAAAACGTGAAAAGGCCCCGAACGAGTCGGGGCCCCTATGGTCGGGCATCCTATGGGGGCGGATGTCCGCCGCTCATCGTTATTTCGCCGCTTTTGCCGCTTCAATCGCCGCTTCGTAGTTCGGATGGTTCGTCACTTCCGGCACGTATTCGACATACGTCACCGTGTCGTTGCTGTCGATGACAAACACGGCGCGGGCAAGCAGGCGCAGCTCCTTGATCAAGACGCCGTAGGCCTGTCCGAACGAGACATCGCGATGGTCGGACAACACTTGCACGTTCTCAATGCCGGCGGCGCCGCACCACCGCTTTTGCGCAAACGGCAAATCGACGCTGATCGTCAACACTTTCACATTGTCCAGCTTCGCCGCTTCCTCATTGAATCGGCGCGTCTGCGCGTCGCAAACCCCGGTATCGAGCGACGGAACGACGCTGATCAGCCGGATATGCCCTTTCGTGTCGGCGAGCGTCACTTCCTGCAAGTTTTGATCAAGCACGGTGAAATCCGGCGCTTTGTCGCCGACTTTCACTTCGTTGCCGACAAGCGTCACCGGCTGCCCTTTAAACGTCACCTGAGCCATGGGTTCTCTCCCCCTTTAGAAAAAATATGTACTACTTCCATACTAAAGCGCAACACGGAATTTTTCAACGATTTTGTCCGATACGGTTGCCAAACAAAAAAAACGCCGGACGCCAGCGGTCCGGCTAAATGTCAAAGTCGTTCGTCTGTTCGCGGGCGCCGCCATCTTTCTTGTTTTTCTTCAGCATCGCCTGAATTTTTTCAAGCGCCTGCGGAGCGACATCGAGAATTTTTTCATATAAGTGCGTGCTTTCGTCCAGATGAAGCAGCTTCACCCCGGACGAGTTGACGACGAGAAACGCAATCGGCGTAATCGACACGCCGCCGCCGCTGCCGCCGCCAAACGGATGTCCGTTCCCTTGTGCCTGTCCGTTTCCGCCCGCTTGTGTTCCTTGCTGGCCATGTTGTTGGCCGTCAACCATAAACTCGCTGCCGCCGGCGGCAAAGCCAAACCCGACTTTCGACACGGTCAAAATCACGCTGCCGTCCGGCGTTTCGACCGGGTCGCCGATAATCGTGTTGACGTCGATCATTTGTTTTAAATTTTCCATCGCCGTCGTCATCAGCCCTTGAATCGGATGGTTCGTCATGTTCATTCCTCCTAGTAGCCTTCGTTTACCTGCCGTGCGGTCGACCATTTCGCCGGCCGCCGCCCGCGCCAATGCTTAATCACTCGCCATCCTGCTACCATAGCATGCCCGATTCGAAAATGAATCATACATGCAAACGCCGTTTCTGACACGGCTTGGTCATACGCGGGCACAACGGCAACAACCGGGACGGTTTTCATGTTCATGTAGCGGCTCACCGCGCCGATGATCATGTATTTCAATGACCAGCCAAGCCCCACAAGCAAGCCGGTTGACGCCGCGTCGCCCGTGCCGATTCTCGTTTTCCACTCCCATTGCGTCACCGTTACATGGCGATAAAATTGTTTCATAATTTCGTGCAAATCGACAACTTGCCGCAAAAACCGTTTTACTTGCCGGATGAAGCGGGCCACTTTCGCCGGGGTCAACTTCCCCTTTTTTTCCTCCTTGTCCCTCGTTCCGCCGACACCTTGCTTTTGGACAAACGCCACCTGCGGCGTTTTTCCGTCCCATTCCGGTTTGAGGAGCGGAATGCGGATCGTATAACGGAAAAGGCCAAACAGCGTGCGCACTACGATTTTGCATTCTTCATCATTCCGTACGTGGCGGAAAGCGATGGCCACCGACACTTTCATCGAGGCGAGCAGCAACAGAAAAAAACCAACGATGATGATCACTACCATTCCTGTTTTCAACGGTCCGCACTTCCTTTCTCCATACATTGTCACCATATGGAAAAAAAAATAAACCTGCCGTTTCGGCAGGTCGATGATGATGGTGAAGTGACCGGTGCCCTTTGCCGGGGACTACTCGCGAATGACGATCGTATCGGCGAATTGATCGTGCATGCCTTTTTTCTTTTCGGAAAACGCCACGAACAGAAAACCGACAAACAACAGCGTTTTGGAAATAAACTTGCCGACGACTTCGCGGAACAGCACCGTCAGCCATGTGAGCCGCCCGCCCCGTTCGTCAACCACTTTTAAGCCGAACACCATTTTGCCAAGCGTTTGGCCGAACGCTTTCGTCATGAGCACAAAGTACGCATAAAACACGATCGCTGCGGCGATCGTGGCCGGTGCAAACATCCCATCCTGCTCAAGCGGCCAGTCAAACAGACGGAACAAAGGCCATACAATCAGGCGATTGATGCTTGCGACTACGATGATATCCAGACAATAAGCCCAGAAACGGAGCCAAAATCCACCGTAATATACAGAGCACACCGTCGGCGGAACAACTTCTCCTAGCAACGCCGCTGCTTCTCTCTCTGTCATGATGGGTTCCTCCTTTACTCAGCATACAAATACATCAGACGCGGCGATGACGGATGCGCCAACTGGCGAATGAACAACACCGTCTCGTCGGTTGGCTTTAGCTGGGTGGTGGCAGCACGCAACAGTGAGCTCCACGGCTTATCGGACACATATTTGACCACTTGCGCTCCTTTGAGATGGTGTTCTTTCTTTAGCGCCTCGATCACATCATCGAGATAGCCAAACTCATCAATCAAACGAAGCGATTTCGCTTGGCGACCGTCATAAATGCGACCGTCGGCCAGTCTGCGGACCACATCTTTTGGCATCTTTCGCCCACTGGCAACCACATTGACAAACTGTTCATAGGAGTTGTTGATGAGCCGTTGCAGCAAGGTACGCTCCGCTTCTGTCATAGGGCGAGCAGGATTCATAATATCTTTATATGGGCCGCTTTTGATCGTCACCCATTCTACCCCGTACTTTTTCGCCAGCTTTTCATAATTAACGCTTTGCATGATGACACCAATCGAACCAGTGATCGTCTCTGGACTGGCGAAAATTTTATCCCCGGCGGTCGCGATGTAGTAGCCGCCGGAAGCGGCCATCGCCCCCATCGACACGTAAATCGGCTTGTTCGTTTTCTTTTTCAGCTTCAAGAGCTGATCATGAATTTCGGCACTTTCCATGACGCCGCCCCCCGGCGAATTGATATGTAGAATGATTGCCTTGACATCATGGTCTTCCTGTGCTTGCTGGATCATCTGTAAAAATGCCTGATGATTGTAGGAAGAGGACGACAGCACCGTCCCTCCTTCACCGCTGTCTTGGATGACACCATCAACTTCTAGTACGGCAATTTTTTTGGTTGGATTGCCATCAGCAATGACTTCCTCACTGAATGGCGAATCCATGAGCGCCATCCATTTTTCAGACCATCCACCTGCCTTGTCGGATAACAACGCACTGACCGCTTGCACCAACACTGAAATGATGAACAGAACTGCAGCGATGGCCAATGCCACCCATCGTTTCCGATTCATTCGTCTTCCTCCCGTCGTAGTTCTCCTGTTTTTAGAACTGATGGAAAATATGGTACGATAGATATTGTACATTGGATTATACAAGAATGCTAGTAGGAGGTCAAAAAATGAACACAGAACGCAATCACCTCTACTTTTTTTACAATTATGATGACGGTCTTGTTGAACGAGTAAAACCGCTCATCGAAAGAACGAAACGCGGGCCGTTCGTCGTGGTCGATGACTTTCGCGAGGCGAATATTATCGTCAGCATCGGCGATGATGGGGCATTTTTACAAGCGGTCCGACAAACCGGGTTCCGTCCCGACAGTCTGTATGTCGGTGTGTCCGTGCTGCCGACGCGCGGATTCTACTGCGATTTCCATATCAACGATATCGATCATATGGTGGAAGCGGCCAAAAATTGGCGACTTGAAGTGCGGCGTTATCCGATCATTGAAGTGACGATCGATGGCACGACCTCGTTCTTTTGTTTAAACGAATGCTCGATTCGCTCGCAAATCATAAAAACGATGGCGGTCGATGTCTTTATTGACGACCTTCATTTTGAAACGTTCCGCGGCGACGGCTTGATCGTCTCCACGCCGACCGGCAGCACCGGCTACAATAAATCGGTGCACGGGGCGGTCGTCGATCCGCTTTTGCCGTGCTTCCAAGTGAGCGAGCTCGCTTCCCTTAACAACAACCGTTACCGAACGCTCGGCTCGCCGTTCATTTTAAGCGGAGCGCGGAAGCTGACGCTAAAAATGTCGGAAGAAGCAAGCCATTTTCCGATCATCGGCCTCGACAACGAGGCGCTCAGCATCCAGCATATCGAACGAATCGACATCCGCCTGAGCGATCGGGTCGTCAAAACGGTGCGGCTGAAAGACAATTCGTTCTGGGATAAGGTGAAACGCGTCTTTTTATAAACGGCGCGCAAGGCCGCCGTTCTTCACGAGACGACAAGGTGTGTGGGAATATTTGGTGCGTATGGATGGAAGAGGGGCTGACCCAAAAGGCGGTCTGCCTTCAAGATCGGCACAACCGATCGTGCGGCAGAAGCAGTCAGCACGTATAGATAGCAACGAAAGAAGGGATCCCGATCCTTTCGGGACACCCTCTTTCGTTTTATGAACGGCTCGCCCCCTCCCGAAACGGGTGGCCTTCAGGCGGGTTCATGTTAAGGAGGCGGGCTGTTTTGCGGCCTTTCATTGCCCTCGCGTTTCCATATCCCGCGCTTACGATGACCGGCCGGCCAAGCGCGCTTCCCGCTCGCGCAGCTCGACGCGGCGAATTTTCCCAGACGCCGTTTTCGGCAAGTCATCGACGAACTCGATTTTGCGCGGGTATTTGTACGGAGCGGTCAATTGTTTGACATGCTCCTGCAACGCCGGAATGAGCGATGGATCGTTTTTGTCGACCCCATCGCGGAGAACGACGAACGCTTTGACGACATGGCCGCGCACTTCATCCGGGCTGGCGACGACAGCGCATTCTTTCACCGCCGGATGCTTGACGAGCGCGTCTTCAACTTCAAACGGGCCGATCGTATAGCCGGAGCTGACGATGATGTCATCGCCGCGGCCTTCAAACCAGAAGTAGCCATCCTCGTCTTTGCGCGCTTTGTCGCCGGTGATGTAATAGTCGCCGCGGAACTGTATCGCCGTCCGCTCCGGGTCTTTGTAGTAATACTTAAACAGCGCCGGCGTGTCGACATGGACGGCGATATCCCCGACGACGCCCACAGGGCACGGTTCGCCGTTTTCGTCGATGATCTCGACAAGATTGCCCGGCGTTGGTTTCCCCATTGATCCCGGTTTAATTTCCATCCCCTTCATGACGCCGACAAGCAGCGTGTTTTCCGTCTGCCCATAGCCGTCGCGCACGTGGACGCCAAAATGCTTGGCGAACGTATCGATTACTTCGCGATTGAGCGGCTCGCCGGCCGATACGGCGCTGTGCAGATGCGGCAAACGGTAGCGGCCGATATCCGTCACTTTCGCCATCAAGCGATACTCCGTCGGCGTACAGCACAGCACATTGATGTTGTATTTTTCTAGTAGCTGCAAATATTTTTCCGGCTCAAAACGGCCATAATAGACGAACCCGGTCGCCCCCGAGCCGAGCACCGATAAAAACGGGCTCCAAATCCATTTTTGCCACCCCGGTCCGGCCGTCGCCCAAACAAGGTCGCCTTCCTCAATGCAGAGCCAATTTTTGGCCGCTGTCCGCAAGTGAGCGTACGCCCAGCCGTGGCAATGGACAACCCCTTTCGGATTGCCAGTCGTCCCAGAGGTGTAGGACAAAAACGCCATGTCATCGCGCCCGGTGTCCGCCGCCTCAAGCGTCTCGCTCTCGTTCGCCATGGCGGTTTCCAGTGAGATCCATCCGTCTTGTCCCTCGTTTCCGATGACGAACTTGGTGAGGCGGTCAATGCCTGCGATCGGCGCAAACTCGTCAAGATACGGTGCGTAGGCGACGACCGCTTTGGCCTCGCTATGGGTGAGTCGGTATTCCAGATCTTTCGTCCGCAGCATCTCCGAGCTCGGGATGACGACAAGTCCCGCTTTCAGCGCCCCTAAGTACACTTCATAGGCTTCAATGAGACGGGGCACCATGATGAGCACTTTGTCTCCTTTTTGCAGTCCACGCGATAAGAAAACGTTTCCAATTTGGTTGGCGCGCGCCATCAGGCGGCCGTATGTAATCTCTTTTGTCTCGCCTTGTTCGCTCTCCCATTTTAGCGCGATGCGGGTTGGATGAAAAGCCGCGTGCCGCTCGACTTCTGACGTCAAGTTGTAGCGCTCGGGGGCGACCAATTCTTCCCTCTTCATTCGTCCCTTTCCCCTTTCTCCGGTTTCATTTATATGGATGACAATTTCTATTATACAAAATAATCAGTCTATTTTGAATTATTTTTTTTGACAAAAGAAACGGCGGGGAAGCTCCCCGCCGCCCAAGCCATGGTGATGAAATTAGAATTGGCGTGCACCGCCCAATTGTTGTTGCGCCATCGCGACGAGACGTTTCGTAATCTCGCCACCGACCGAACCGTTCGCGCGCGATGTCGTGTCAGCGCCTAAGTTGACGCCAAATTCTTGGGCGATTTCATATTTCATTTGCTCAAGCGCTTGCTGCGCGCCTGGAACAAGCAATTGATTCGTGTTGTTGCGTGCCATCTGTTTTCACCTCCTTGCACCTATAGAGTGTGTGAAAACAGATGGATGTATGCAACGTTGGTTTTGGTAAATTTTGAGATTCAAAAGAGGTCGGCAAACTCGTCAACTTGCCCGTCCTGTTCGTCGAGGACGATCGTTTCCGTGTCGTTGACCGCTTTTTCGAGCAGCGGCGCAAGATCGAGCTGGCTCTCGTAATGAAGCACTTTCTTTTTCTTCGGCTTTGTTTTTGGCGCCCGTGGCGTAAAAATGGTACAGCAGTCCTCATAAGGAAGAATCGAGATGTCATGTGTGCCGATTTGCTTAGCCATTTCAATGATTTCCATTTTATCCATTGAAACGAGCGGCCGCAGCACCGGCGTATTCGTGACGTCGTTAATGACATACATGCTTTCCAGCGTCTGGCTGGCGACTTGGCCAAGGCTTTCGCCCGTGACGATCGCCAACGCCCGATGGCGGCGGCGGAGCGCGTCTGTAATCTTCAGCATCGCCCTTCGGGTGGAGATCAGTGAATATTCATTTGGCATTCCTTGATAGATGGCTTGTTGCACTTCGGTGAACGGAACGATGTGAAGTTTGATTCTTCCGCCGTAAACGGTCAGCTGCTTCACTAAGTCGATGACTTTTTGCTTGGCCCGCTCGCTTGTAAACGGGGGGCTGAAAAAGTGAACAGCTTCGATCTCCAGCCCCCGCTTCATCGCCAAATAGCCAGCGACCGGGCTGTCAATACCGCCCGAGAGCATGAGCATCGCCTTGCCGCTCGTTCCGACTGGCAGGCCGCCAGCCCCGAAAATGTCATGACAGGTCACATACGTGCCGTCCTGGCGCACTTCGATGCGCACATCGATATCCGGTTCGCGCACGTTGACCGTCAGCCCGTCCGTCTGCCGCAAAATATGGGCGCCCACCTCATGGTTGAGCTCTTCGCTCCGATAGGGAAACTGTTTGTTGACGCGGCGGGCGCTTACTTTAAACGTTTTCCCTCGATACGGAAGCTGCCGGATGGCGGCGAGCGCCGTTTCTTTCACGGCTTCAAGCTCGTTTTCGCACTTCATGGCTAAGCTGAATGAATGGATGCCAAACACCGTTTTCAGCTTGGCGATGATCGGTTCGTGCGGCTCACCGTTTAATAAGATGTACATTCGATCGTGCATGTATTCAATGTCGATGCGCGGAAACGCCCGCAGCTTGCGGGCGATATTTTGTCTAAGCCGCCGCACGAAAAGGTTGCGGTTTTTTCCTTTTGTCGTCATTTCCCCATAACGGATTAAAATGCGGTCATACTTCATCTCCATGTGATCCCGTTACCTCGCTTAACGTTTTGATCGCCTGTTGAATCGCCGCGACAGCCGGTTTGATCTCTTCACGTCTGTTGTCAAAAGACAAACTGATGCGGATGCCGCGCTCCGCCCGGCCTTCGCCAACGCCCATCGCCAGCAGCGTTTTGCTCGGCGCCCGTCTTTTCGAGGAGCAGGCGGATGTTGTGGAAACGTAAATCTCGCTTTTTTCGAGCTCATGAACGAACACTTCCGGCTTGATGCCGCTTGGCAGCGAAAAGTTGATAATATGGGGCGCCGAACCGCGCTCCGCCGTGTTGATCGAAAGGCTTGGAATCGCGGCGAGCGCCTGCAGCCATTCGGCTTTTAACTCCCGCAGCCGGCCGATGTCTCGTTCATACCGTTCCAAGGCCAGACGGAGCGCCTTCGCCATCGCCACGATGGCGGCGACGTTTTCCGTCCCGGACCGAAGCTGCCGCTCTTGCCCGCCGCCGGCGATCAGCGGCGTCAGGCGGACGCCGTCGCGGACGTAAAGAAGGCCGGCGCCGCGCAACCCATGAAACTTATGGGCTGAGACTGTAAACAAATCGATGCCGCACCGTTTCACATCAAGAGGAACTTTGCCGATGCCTTGCACCCGATCGACATGAAACAGCGTTTTCGGGTGGCGAGCGAGCACGGCTCCAATTTCCTCAATCGGCTGCACCGCGCCAACTTCGTTGTTGACGTGCATGACCGACACGAGGATCGTGTCATCGCGCAGGGCGCGCGCGACTTGTTCGGCTGACACTCGTCCATCAGGTCCGACCGGCAAGTAGGTCACTTCAAACCCGAGCTCCTCAAGCTGCCGGCACGGCTCGGCAACGGACGGATGCTCGATTTCGGTCGTAATGATATGCCGGCCGCGCCGCCGGTATTGCCACGCCACCCCTTTAATGGCGAAGTTGTTCGCCTCCGTTCCGCCGGACGTAAACACGATTTCGCTCGGTTTGACATCGAGCATGGCGGCGATCTGTTCACGCGCCTGCTTAAGCAGCCGTTCTGCCTTCATGCCCAGTCCGTGAAGCGAAGACGGATTGGCGAAATAGTGAGAGGCGACCGTAGCGAACGCATCGACCACTTCCGGAAACGGCTTGGTCGTCGCGCTATTATCCAGATAAATCATCATGTCCATCCTCCGCTCGTCATCGATCCATCTATCATCATATAAAAGCGGGGCGAAAACGGCAACGAAAAACATCCATACGCCGCCGGGGCGAGCGTTTTCCCGTCAAGCTCAAAAGCGGACGGGCGCAAGCGGAACACATCGTCGCCGCCCGGATGCGCCAGCGCCCCGGGGTGCCTCAAAAGCAGGCAGACGCAAGCGGAAACCATGATGGGAACGAACATTCCGGCAAGCTCGAGATGAGAAGACGCCGTTCCGCGATCGCGTCATTTTGTCGTTCGTGCAGCCAAAGACCGGTTCGGGATGATGGCACGTTTCTCCCCGCCGCTGACCGTTCCTGCCCTTCGTGCGGCGCCCTCTGTGGCCGAATCAACCGTTTCCACCCGCCGTTTGCCCCCGTTCGGAATCAAGCCCTCTGCCACAGCCTTCCAGAAGGCGGAAATGCCCATTTACATTATTCGCCAAAAACCCGATAAATATCGGCCGAAACCGACATTTATCGGGTTTTTCTTTACGATTCGCGGCCGCTGTCCTCCTGCCAGAGGCGCTGCACCCGGTCAAACGCCCCCGGTTCGACGTCCTCCACAGCCGCCACCGCTTGGCGCAGCGCTTCTTCGTACTCGTAATGCCGGAACAGCGATTCCGCTTCCTCCAATTTTTTTCGCACGGACGGATAGCGGCGGCGGTAACGATTGCCGTATTGAATCGTCCGCTCGGCGAGCGTCGCCTGCTCAATCATCCCGATCGTCCGTTCATACAGCTGCCCGACCGCCGTCTTCGCCTCT
>NZ_LQYX01000074.1:0-61246 GCF_001587475.1 Geobacillus sp. B4113_201601 | reverse complement strand
ATCGACGGCCGCCATATCCAACGGCTTTTCATCGAGGCGGGCGGCGACGGTCTGCAAGCGCCGTTTGGCTTCGGCCAATTCCAGCGAGTACGGCTCAGGCAACCCGGGGAGCCGACTTTTTTGTACGAGACGGAGCGCCTCCGCGAGTTTTTTTCTCATGTCGTCAAGCTTTTCGCGCGCGACCAATTCATCTTTGCGCAGCGTTTGCAGCATCGTCCGGAACTGCTCGTGCTCTTCTTTCATCATGCTCATTTGCCCGACAAGCTGATCGAGCTCTTCTTTCAGGAGCGAATACGCCGTTTTCGCCTCGGCGGCCCGCCCTTCAAGAAGAAGGAATCGCTTTTGTAGCTGATGCAATTGTTTTTCGATGCTCCGGTATTTGTCAAGATCGCTTGGCGACAAGTGATAGCTTTGCTGGACGAACAGCGCTTCGGCCTCGGTTTCTTTCGCTTCGGCGACCAGCTCCGCAATCATGCCGCCGATGCGCGGCATCTCGGTTTGGACGTATTGATGAGCGAGCACTTCGTTTTCCAACGAGTCGTACAGCGCCTCAAGCTCCTCCTTCAGTTCGCTAACCGCTTCCTTCGCTTCCTCGACGCGCAGTTCGCTGATCATCGCTAGGCATTGATCGATTTTCTCCCTCTTTTCTTGCAGCGTGCGCTCCATCTGCAAATGGTCAAGAATGTACCCGCTTTGCTCCATCTCGCGATAGCCGTCAGCGAGCTCGGCCAGCTGAGCTGGAAGGGATGTTTGACATTCGCCAAGCAGCGCCGGGACGTCTTCCATCATGACGGAAAGGCGGCTGAGCTCTTCCTTCAAGGCAAGAACGACATCGCGCGCCGCCAAATAGTTGCCGGCTTCGGTCAACTCGGCAAACCGCTGAAATTGCCGCTCCACCTCCGTCAAACGGGCGTCAAGCGGATCGGCCGCCGCCCCAAACGTATAACGATAGGCGAGCAAGTTTTTTTTCGCCTCGCGATGGAGCGCGCGCAGCTCTTCGATTTCCACGCGGCTTTGCTCTTCGCTGCCAATCAGTTCGTTGACTTCATGGATGATCCCGTGCACCTCCCTCTCGAGGCGGCGCAAATCGTCCTCAATCTGTTCGAGCAGCCGGGCGGCCCGCCGGTAGCGGTATCGATCCAACAACTGCTCCGCATCAAACAGCTTTTCCTCCACATCGGGCAGCTTGACCGCCACGATGTCGTCCCATTGCTGGCGCCACCGTTCAAACAGCTGCTCCGTCTCCCCGGTCATGTTCAGCTGTTTGACTTTCGCCAGCTCGTCCGGCACCGGCCGGTTCATCAAGCTGATTTTCCATTCCTCCAGACGGTCGATTTCCCGGTACATTCGCTTCCGCTGCCACTGGTTATATATGATCGCCCCCACGCTGAGGAGCAGAACAATCCAGGCTATTTCCATCCGTTGATGCCCCCTTGCATTCAACCTACTCACATCAGACAAACGAGCCGAAAACAGGAAGACTATATCTTTTTCAATGTTTTTATGATACCATGTTAACGACATTTTTTGACCAAAATTTTAATTTTTTTTACAGGAAGCTTCAATTTTTTCGCGATGATGCGTGAAGAAGGAAAGGGGGAACCCGCCATGCGCGACGGACATATTCATACGCCGTTTTGCCCGCACGGAAGCAGCGACCCGCTGGAGCGGTACGTGGAGCGGGCGATTGCGCTCGGCTATACCGACATCTCATTTACGGAGCATGCCCCGCTGCCGGAGCGGTTTATCGATCCGACGCCGGAGCGGGACAGCGCGATGAACAGCCGGGAGCTTGAGCGCTATTTGGCCGCAGTCTCTGACATCAAGGCGCGCTATCGAAACGACATTACGATTCGCGTGGGGCTCGAGGTCGACTTCATCCCCGGTTTCGAAGAGGAGACCGCTCGAATGCTGGATGAAGTCGGTCCTCTGCTCGATGACAGCATTTTATCGGTCCATTTTTTGCCTTGCCGCGGACAGTATGTATGCATCGATTACAGCGCGGACATGTTCGCCCACATCATCCGCCTGTTCGGTTCGGTAGAGCGCGTCCATCGCGCGTACTATGAAACCGTGCGCCAATCGATCCGCGCCGAGCTCGGCCGCTATAAGCCGAAACGAATCGGGCACATGACGCTCGTCCGCAAATTCCAACGCCGCTTTCCATGCCCCGAGCCGATGACGGAATGGATGGTGGCGATTCTCGATGACATCGAGCGGTTCGGCGGCGAACTCGATGGCAACGGAGCCGGCTTGGCCAAACCGCTTTGTTTAGAACCGTATCCGCCCACCCAAATCATAGCCGAAGCGCAGCGGCGAGGCATCCCGATCGTCTACGGTTCGGACGCCCATTGCGCCGCCGACCTTCACCAAGGGCGAGACGCCATGGACCGCGGAGCGCTTTTCGTTGACAACGGCGGCGCCCCGTCATACAATGAGCCAAAATGAAAAAGGAGGCAGCCTTATGTTTCATCGCATGGCCTACAACGGCACCCGTGAAGAAAACTATACGCTTGTGATCGAACAGTTGAAGGCGCTCATCGCCGGGGAGCCGAATCTCATCGCCAACTTGGCGAACGCCGCCGCCTTGCTCAACCAGTTTCTTGAGCAGATCAACTGGGTCGGGTTTTATTTGGCAGACGGCGACGAGCTGGTGCTCGGACCGTTCCAAGGGCTTCCGGCGTGCGTGCGCATCCCGTTCGGCAAAGGGGTATGCGGCACGGCCGCGGCTGAGCGGCGGACGGTCGTCGTCCCTGACGTGCACCAATTCCCCGGCCATATCGCCTGCGACGCGGCGTCCCAGTCGGAAATCGTCGTGCCGCTCATCAAGGACGGCCGCGTCATCGGCGTCTTAGACATTGACAGCCCGATCAAAAACCGCTTTGATGACGTCGATCGCCGCTATTTGGAGCAGTTTGCCGCGGCGCTCGTCTCCGCTTGACGCCAAGCGGACGAACGCGAGCGGCGGACACAAAGAAGGAATCCGCTCGGATTCCTTTTTTTACGCCTTATACAAGCGACGGCCGTCATAAACGAAAATGCAGTTTTTTCCCATCTCTTTCGCCCGGTAGAGAGCCTTGTCCGCCTGTTTGAACAGCTGTTTCGCATTGTCGCCAAAGCGCCGCCCCCACCAAGAAACGCCGCATGACACCGTCACCGCGGGAGCCGTATGTTGCCTTACTTTTTCCGTGATGCGGCGAGCCGCAGCCACGGCATCGACGAGATGGACATTCGGCAAATACACCGCCAACTCCTCGCCGCCCCAGCGCGCAGCCACATCGTTTTCACGAACGCTAGCCCGAACCGTCTCAGCCACGCGGATCAACACCTCATCACCGATTTGATGGCCGTACAAGTCATTGATTTGCTTAAAATTGTCGATATCAATCAGCAAAAAAGCCCCCGAACCGTCCGTTTCCATCGACTTTTGGATCGTCTCGTCCAAATAACGGCGTGTATACAGCTTCGTCAAATAATCGGTGACGACGAGCTTTTCCAGTTCCTCGCGCAAAATGGCGTTCATAAACGCCAATGTCGAATGCTGCACGAGCGACTCGAGCAGCTTGAACATCTCAAACGTAAATCGGTACGGCTCGCGGGCCAACGCGATGCAAACGCCTTTCGTTTCCTTGTTTTGCTGCATGGGCGCGGCCATGATCGAGCGGAACGGCGTAAGGGAAGACGCCCATGCATCACCGGCAAACAAAATATCTTGTCCATCCCGGCGCCGCTCTTCCACCCATTTGACGTACATCGCCGACCGCTCTTCATAAAAAAACGGCGTGCTTCCCGGCAACAGCTCCCGCCGGCCGTCCGCGAACAAGAAAAAACCGACTTCATCGGCGCCAAACGACTGGCGAATTTGCGACACCATGTACTCAATGCCTTCGTGCAGGCGCATGCGGGCGTTCAGCTGGCGCATCGTGTCGTTAATGAGCTGCAAGTCGGCCACGAGCCGACGCGACTGCTCGTACAATTTGGCGTTCTCGAGCGCGCTGCCCGCCGTTCCGGCAAGCAAGGAAATAAAACGAACCTCCCGCTGCGGAAACGGGGCCGCATACGGCGCGATAATTTGAATGACCCCATACACGGCCTGAACTCCTTTGATCGGCGCATACAATACGGAACGGCGCGGCGTTTCCAGCTCGTCGCACTGCACTTGGCCGGTCAAAAACGCCCGCAACGCCGCGGTTTGTCCTTCGCCTTCATCCAAAGCGAGCACTTTGATCGGCAAATGATCGCGCAGGTGGTTGTCGTGCGACAAGAGAAGATAGTATGTAAACGATGGGTAGACGTTTTGCAGCGTGCGGATAATTTCCTCGAGCACATCATCAATGCGCATGGAGGAATGGATTTTCGCCGCAAACCGATGCAGCTGCCCGTACCGCTTTTCTTCGCCCTCCCCTTGAAGCATGGCGGCGAGTTTGCCGAACAAATCAGCAAAATCGGCCCGCACCGCCTGGAGCAACGGTCGGTCGATGGCGCGTTCTTTGCGGTATGTCAGCTCGAGCAACGCCGGCGTTCCGTCCGGAAGCGAAAAAAAGAGCCTAGCTTTCTCATGCGAGCCGCCATCGAGCAAAGCGATTTCCTGCCCTCCGTCAGCTGCCACCGCCCCCGCTCCCATCGCCCCGCCGGCGGACGCTTCCGGATAAAACGCCGCCCGCTCCGGATCGAACAAATAAAAAACGGCTTGCTCGAGCCCCATCTCCTCTTTCAACAGCGCGAGCAGCTCGTCGGCCGCCGCCAGAAACGGTTCGTCGTCAGGAAACGCCAAAAACCAGTGGAAAAATTTTTGTTTAAATGATTCATATCGCTTCATCTCTTCCATGCACATCATCTTTTCCACCTAAATTGGCATTGTCAATAGATATAAGCGAATTTTTTCTAAAAATTGCATCTTTTATTATATCATAGAAACCGGAAAAAGGGAAAACAAAATGTTGACTTTGTTTGCAAAAAATCATATAATAGCCTTTGTGTAAAA
This sequence comes from Geobacillus sp. B4113_201601, assembly GCF_001587475.1. Classification (NCBI taxonomy): domain Bacteria; kingdom Bacillati; phylum Bacillota; class Bacilli; order Caryophanales; family Anoxybacillaceae; genus Geobacillus; species Geobacillus sp. B4113_201601. The sequence goes on along the minus strand of NZ_LQYX01000074.1, from coordinate 56,262 downwards.
TATAGCAGCCTTTGTGCTCACCTTTATGGCCCATTTTGTTCCTCGGCTTCCCGTCGAGGTGCATCGCGTAACTCTTAGCTGCGAGAGCGAGGATGCATGAAAACAAAATGGCCATAATTGTTGGCGCACATCTGCTTTTATTTTACGGGAATAAAAGCATAAGGAGGAGCAGTGCATGGCTCGTTATACCGGACCAACATGGAAAGTTTCCCGCCGCCTTGGCATCTCGTTGAGCGGCACGGGGAAAGAATTGCAAAAACGCCCGTATCCGCCGGGTCAACACGGCCCTGGCCAACGGCGGAAATTGTCGGAATATGGCTTGCAGCTGCAAGAAAAGCAAAAGCTGCGCCATATGTACGGCGTGAACGAGCGCCAGTTCCGCAAAACGTTCGATGAAGCAGGCAAAATGCCGGGCAAACACGGCGAAAACTTCATGATTTTGCTCGAGTCGCGTTTGGACAACCTCGTCTATCGCTTAGGGTTGGCCCGCACGCGCCGCCAAGCTCGCCAGCTCGTGACGCATGGCCACATCTTGGTTGACGGCAGCCGCGTCAACATCCCGTCGTACCGCGTCAAACCGGGGCAAACGATCGCCGTCCGCGAAAAATCGCGCAACTTGCAAGTGATTAAAGAAGCGATCGAAGCGAGCAATTACATTCCGGATTACTTGACGTTCAATCCGGAAAAAATGGAAGGCACGTATACCCGCCTGCCGGAGCGCTCCGAACTGCCGGCGGAAATCAACGAAGCGCTCATCGTTGAGTTCTACTCGCGTTAAGGCGCAAAAAAGATCCGAAATGCATCAGCATTTCGGATCTTTTTGTTTACGCGTAGCGAATCAAATAATACTTTTTCTTTCCGCGGCGGATGACGGTAAAGCGCCCTTCCAAGCGATGCGCGGCGGTCAGGACGGCGCCCACGTCTTGGATGCGCTCCCCGTTCACATAAATGGCGCCGTTTTGGACGTCTTCGCGCGCTTGCCGTTTCGACGGCGAAATACCGGCGGCGACAAGCAGCTCGACGAGCGGAACGTCGCCTCCTTCATGAACGAATGACGGCACATCTTTGAAGCCTTGTTCAATTTCCGCCGCCGTTAACTTCGCAATATCGCCGCTAAAGAGCGCCTCGGAAATGCGGACGGCTTGCTTGAGCGCCTCTTCGCCGTGCACGAGTTTTGTCACTTCCTCAGCGAGCGCTTTTTGTGCCGCCCGCTTCTCTGGCGCCTCACGCAGCTCGTGCTCAAGCGCCTCGATTTCCTCTTTTGACAGGAACGTAAAGTACTTCAAGTAACGGATCACATCACGGTCGTCAGTGTTGATCCAAAACTGGTAAAACTCGTACGGCGACGTTTTCTCGGGATCGAGCCAGATCGTGCCGCTTTCCGTTTTGCCAAATTTCGTCCCGTCCGCCTTTGTCACAAGCGGAATCGTCAAGCCGAACGCCTTCGCTTCGCTGTTCGTTTTGCGAATGAGTTCCAGCCCGGCCGTAATGTTGCCCCACTGGTCGCTCCCGCCGATTTGCAGGCGGCAGCCTTCCCTCTCGTACAACTTCAGAAAGTCATACGCCTGCAGCATCATGTAGCTGAACTCGGTGAACGAAATGCCGGTTTCAATGCGCGACTGCACCGACTCTTTCGCCAGCATGTAGTTGATGCTGAAATGCTTGCCGACATCGCGCAAAAACGAGATCACATCCAGCGGCCCGATCCAGTCGTAATTGTTTTTCATTTTCGCCGGGTTGTTTACAGCCGTAAAGTCCAACAACCGTTCCAACTGCCCTTTAATGCGGGCGCTCCACGCTTCGACCGTCTCTTTGGCATTGAGCGTGCGCTCGCTTTTTTTCCCGCTCGGATCGCCGATCAATCCAGTGGCCCCGCCGACTAGCGCAATCGGTTGATGGCCCGCCTGTTGGAAACGGCGCAGCGTCAAAATGGCGGCCAAGTTGCCGATGTGCAAGCTGTCGGCCGTCGGGTCAAACCCGCAATAAAGCGTCACTTTTTCCTCGTTCAGCAGCGCTCGGAGCCCGTCTTCATCCGTCGTTTGGTTGACGAGCCCGCGCCATTGCAATTCTGCAAGCAAATCCATGTCCTTCACCTCTCTATGGAATGTTCTACATAAAGAAAACACCCGCCCTGTATGAAGGGGCGAGTGTTCATCGCGGTACCACCCTACTTAGAAAGCCATAGGCTTTCTCGCTCATTTCGGTAACGGCGCATGCCGGCCAATGGCTACTAGGCCGCCAGCGGCGTGGTCCTCCGCGCCAGCTCCGTCGCAAAACGGAGCCGATGCCTCGTTTGACCCGACCGCAAAAAACGAAACCGTTCGCCATCGCTGCTCAGGGAGGTAATTCACGCCTGCCTTTGGGCTGGCTCGCACCGCCCGCCAGCTCTCTGCACCAGGGAGACAGCCGCTACTTGTTCCCGTCATGGCTTTGTCATGATGAAGCTATACTTTCTTTTACCATATGCGGCGCTCCATGTCAACCGGGTGCACGCAACGCCCCGACCAAAATTTGCGTCCTTTTTCGTCTTCAGCAGCGAAAAAACGGCAAAATTCCACAACAGCCGCCATCGGTATGGTATACTTATAGAAACACCGATTGGCCAAGATAGGGGGGCCGTCATGAAACACCAGCCGTTTCCACTTTCTTTGGAAAAAACGTGGCATTATTTTTCACGTACTTACCGCCTCGTTTGGAACACCGTCTTCGCGTTGCTCGTCGCCCTGCTTTGTCTCGCCTGCTTTGCTGTCGGCGCGGGCGCGGGCTATTTCGCGTTTTTGGTCAAAGATATGGACGCCCCTTCACGCGAGAGCATGTACAGCGCGATTTCCAGTTACGAGGAAACGAGCCATATGTATTTTGCCAATGGGGTCTATTTAGGGCGCTTCCGGTCCGACCTCGACCGCGAGGCGGTGCCGCTGTCTAATGTCTCCCCGTATGTTGTGCAAGCCATCATCGCTACCGAAGATGAACATTTTTACGAGCATCACGGGGTCGTTCCGAAAGCGGTCATCCGCGCCATGTTCCAGGAGCTGACCAACTCGCCGATCAAAAGCGGCGGCAGCACGCTTACGCAGCAGCTCGTCAAAAACCAGCTCCTCACCAACGAAGTATCGTTTGAGCGCAAAGCGAAAGAAATGCTCTTGGCGCTGCGATTGGAAACGTTTTTTTCCAAACAACAAATTTTAGAGGCGTATTTGAACGTCGTGCCGTTCGGCCGCAGTTCCTCGGGACGGAACATCGCCGGCATTCAAGCCGCCGCACAAGGAGTGTTTGGCGTTAACGCCAAAGACCTCAACCTCGCCCAAGCCGCCTTTTTGGCCGGCTTGCCGCAAAATCCGTTCGTCTATACGCCGTTTGCGCCAGACGGCAGCGTCAAACCGGACATTTCGGCCGGACTGCGGCGGATGAAAACCGTGCTCTACCGGATGAAACGCGCCGGCTACATTTCCGAGAAGCAGTACAACGAGGCGCTGGCATACGACGTCGCCAAGCATTTCGCCGCTCCGAAGCCCTCGCCGTTCGAGCAGTATCCGTTTTTGACCATGGAAATTGAGCGGCGAGCCAAAGACATTTTAGCGGAGGTGCTCGCTAAGCGCGACGGCCACCAACCGGCCAAACTGAAGCGCAACCCTTCTCTGTTCCAGCGCTACGTCGGTGAAGCCGAGAAAGCGCTGCGCCAAGGCGGATACCGAATTTACACGACGATCGACAAGGACCTGTATGAGCAAATGCAGCGCATCGCCGCCCGCTATCCATACTATGGCAACGACAACGTCTATTACGCGAAAGACAAACAAACAGGCAAAACGATCGCCCATCGCCAGCCTGTGGAAGTCGGGGCGATGCTCATCGAAAACAAAACCGGCAAAATCCTCAGCTTTGTCGGCGGGCGCGACTATAAGCGCGAACAGCTGAACCATGCCACCCAAGCGCACCGATCCAACGGCTCAACGATGAAGCCGCTCTTGGTGTACGCACCGGCGATGGAAATGGGCATCGTCCAGCCCGCTACCATCATCCCTGACCTTCCGCTGTCCATCGGCTCGTACAAGCCAAAAAACGCGGATGGGAAAACGCACGGGCTCGTCACGGCGCGCTATGCCTTGCAGCAATCGTTCAACATCCCAGCCGTTCGCGCCTACATGCGAATTCAGCATCGCCACCCGGTCGACTATTTGCACAAAATGGGGATCACCAGCGTTACCAAGCAAGAGGAAAGCCATCCGGCCTTAGCGATCGGCGGAACAAACGTCGGCATCACCGTCGAAGAAAACGTCAACGCCTACGCAACGTTCGCCAACTACGGCACGTTTGTCGATGCCTATATGATTGAAAAAATCGTTGACAAGAACGGAACCGTCGTCTATCAACATCAAAGCAAGCCCGTTTCCGTCTTTTCCCCGCAAACATCGTACTTGATGATCGACATGATGCGCGATGTGCTCCATGGCGGAACGGCGTCTTCACTGCCTAGCTATTTAGCGTTTTCCGCCGACTGGGCCGGCAAGACCGGCACGTCGCAAGCCAACCGCGATTCGTGGTTTGTCGCCGTCAACCCGAACGTTACGTTTGGCGTTTGGATCGGCTACGACCGGCCAGCGCCGCTGGAAACGTATTATAAAGGGCTTTCCTATGGGAAACGTACCCAACTGTTGTGGGCGCAGTTCATGAACGCCGCCTATCGGGTTCATCCGAAGCTCATCGCTCCGCGGGAGCGGTTTGCCATGCCTGGAGGCATCGTCCGGCGCGCCTACTGCGCCGCCACCGGCCTCAGCCCGTCGGAGGCGTGCCAAAAAGCCGGGCTTGTCCGCTACGATTTGTACAATACGCGCTTTGCGCCCAAAGAAGGGAGCGGCGCCGATTTGACGGAAAGCCGGCTCGTGGTCATTGACGGACGCCGCTACTTAGCGTTGGCGACGACGCCAGAGGAGTTTGTCACCCGCGGAGTCATCGCCCAGCCTGAGCTGCTCGCCGCTTGGGAAATGGCGAAAGACGACTGGGACAGAATGGATTTCACCGCTGCGGTGCTCAAAGAAAACGGCCATCCGCCCGCCCCTCCGTCCGCGCGTCTTGATGGCCACACCCTTGTCTGGACGCCCCACCGCGAACGCGATGTCATCGGGTATCGCGTCTACCGAGTGGGCGATGGCAGAGCGCGGCGCGTAGTGGCGGTGGTGAAAGCCGGGGAGCCGACGGCGTTTTCCGCGCTCGAACCCGGAGCATCGTACGATGTCACGGCAGTGGACATCGCCGGCCAAGAATCGGCGCCATCCAATCTCGTTTCGCAGACGGCGGCCGAACGACCCACACCGCCGGCCGCCGAGGACGGGGCGAAGAACGACACTCCTCCCCATTCGGAAGCAGCCGAGGAAGAGACGGATGCCGACTGATCCCTTCGTTGTAAAGCTGTATCCACGATTACATCACCAGCCTAAGAGGAGCACAACAGCCAACAGAAGCAGCCGATTCGTATCTAGTAAATAAAGAGGGTGTCCCGCCCCCGTTGGGACACCCTCCCTCATTTTTTGTTCGACCCTACTCGCCCCGTTTGTTTCACCCGGCGTGGCCCCCAAATGCAACGGTGCGCTTCGGCCCACCCTTATTCTATCCTTTTCTTGAGCCCGCTCTAGGAGGCAGGTGATTTACTCGCACAACCGCTTTTCCGAGTAGAAAAGCTTGTTCCATTAGCCTCTATGTTCACACGTTCCATCGTTGATCAAGGCAAACAATGATTTTTCACCAAGCCCTCTAGAAGGCGGGTGATTGAAGGGAGCCGGCCGCACACCAATCTTGTTTCCCAAATAGAAACACCCTGTCACATCAGATCGCCTTTCACACGCTCCCCCATTGCCGAAAAGAAACAACCGCTTTTCACCAGCCGTCTAGCAAATGTTCAGTCTTCCATCGTCGACAAGTCGCCGGTCGGCAAGTTGAGCTCCCACGCTTTTAAGACGCGGCGCATAATTTTCCCGCTCCGCGTTTTCGGCAGTTTGTCGCGGAACTCGATCTCGCGCGGCGCCGCATGGGCAGCGAGCCCTTGTTTCACAAATTGGCGAATGTCCTCTTTCAGCTCCTCGGACGGCTCGTACCCTTCACGAAGCGCGATAAACGCCTTGATGATTTCGCCGCGCACCGGGTCTGGCTTGCCGATGACGCCGGCTTCAGCCACCGCCGGATGCTCAACGAGCTTGCTTTCGACTTCAAACGGCCCCACGCGCTCACCCGACGTGTTGATGACATCATCGACGCGCCCTTGGAACCAGAAGTAGCCGTCTTCATCCATGTAGGCCGAATCGCCGGAGACGTACCAGTCGCCGATGAAATATGATTCATATTTTTGCGGATTGTTCCAGATCGTTTTCATCATCGACGGCCAGCCTTTTTTGATGGCCAAGTTGCCCATCCGGTACGGCGGCAGGACGTTGCCTTGGTCGTCGATGATCGCCGCCTCAACGCCCGGAATCGGTTTCCCCATCGATCCCGGCTTGATGGCCATGCACGGATAGTTGCAGATCAAGTGCGCCCCTGTTTCCGTCATCCACCACGTGTCATGGATGCGGCGGCCAAACACTTTCATCCCCCAGCGAATCACTTCCGGGTTGAGCGGCTCGCCGACGCTCAAAATGTGGCGGAGCGAGCTTAAATCGTACTTTTTCACGATCTCATCGCCGGCGCCCATCAGCATGCGGAACGCCGTCGGCGCGCTGTACCAAACGGTGACGTCGAAATCTTGAATCGTTTGATACCAAGCGTCCGGGCTGAACCGGCCACCGACGACGACGCTGGACGCTCCGCACAGCCATGGGGCGAAAATGCCGTACGACGTCCCGGTCACCCAGCCCGGGTCGGCCGTGCACCAGTAAATGTCGTCCTCTTTTAAGTCGAGCACCCATTTCCCCGTTTGATAGTGTTGAATCATCGCGTTATGGACGTGCAAAACACCTTTCGGCTTGCCGGTTGAACCGGAGGTGTAATGCAAAATCAACCCGTCTTGGCGGTCGACCCATTCGATGTCAAAGTGCTTGCTCGCTTCCTTCATCCGCGTTTTCAAATCGATGTACGGCCCTTCCTCGGTGATGCCGTCCCCGACCAAGAAAACGTATTTCAGCTCCGGCAGGTCGCCGACCGGCACGCGCGGCAGCAGCTCCGGCGTCGTCACGATCGCTTTCGCCCCGCTGTCTTCGAGACGGTCGCGCACCGCGTCTTCCATGAACGCCTCAAACAGCGGTCCGACGATAGCGCCCGTTTTGATGATGCCAAGAACGGCAAAATACAGCTCCGGAGAACGCGGCATAAAAACAAACACGCGATCGCCTTTTTGAATGTCAACCGTCTGTCTCAACACGTTCGCTACTTGGTTGGACAGCTCTTTCATTTCTTTGAACGTATATTTTTCCTTCCGAACCGCATCACGGTAGTAAAGCGCCACTTTATTCTTGCGGAACGATTCGGCATGGCGGTCGATCGCCTCGTACGCCATGTTGACTCGTCCCGTTTCATACCAAGAAAATGCTTTCTCAGCTTCTGACCATTGAAAATGGGGATATGTGTCCTCATAGCTTTTCAAGTTGTAATCCCCTTGTACGGCTGGCAACAGTTCCGTCTTCATTCTCCGATCCCCCTTATGTAAGTGGTTACATTTTTATTATAGTGGATCGTTCACAGTTTCTCAATTTTTAAAATATTCATCGTCCTCGCTTTTTGAATTTTTTTTGAATCGCTTGTTATGATAGCGTTTTCATTCCTGTTTTCATGTATAATGGAAGCAGAACGATCGATTCAGGTGGTGACCGAATGGAGCATCGAAAAACGTATAATGCCAAAGAGCTGAAAACACCAAAAGGAACGCTGCTCATCGAAGGGCCAGTGACGCCGGAAGCGTTGGCCCGCTATGCGTTTCACCATGATTTGACGTCCTTTCGCCAACCCGAGAAACAGCACCGCGCGCTCATTGACATCGCCCATCTTCCCGAGGGGCGCATCATTATCGCCCGCCGCGGCGAAACGATCGTCGGCTATGTGACGTTTTTGTATCCCGACCCGCTCGAGCGGTGGTCGGAAGGGAACATGGAAAATTTGCTTGAACTGGGCGCCATTGAAGTCATCCCCGAGTTTCGTGGGTTTGGCGTCGGCAAAAATTTGCTGATCGTCTCGATGATGGACGATGCCATGGAAGACTACATCATCATTACAACCGAATATTATTGGCATTGGGATCTAAAAGGCACTGGGCTGAACGTATGGGAATACCGAAAAGTGATGGAGAAAATGATGAACGCCGGCGGACTTGTCTGGTATGCGACCGACGACCCGGAAATTTGCTCGCATCCGGCGAACTGCTTGATGGTCCGCATCGGCAAACGGGTCGACGCCGAATCGATCCAACGGTTCGACCGGCTTCGGTTTATGAACCGCTACATGTACTAACATATCGGATGCCTAAAAAGCCGGTGACAAACCGCTGTCACACGCCGATCGGCGGCGTTTTCATTCAGAAGAGAAAGCGGATTCTGCAAGGTTTTTTCTAATTGAGAAATGAGTGGAATCAGTCGTTTTTGCACTAAATCACCAGCCTCATAAAGGGAGAGGGAAACGATGCTTGTTGAGCAAATCATGAAATCGCCGGTCGTTACGCTCCGCGCCGCGAACACGATCGCTGAGGCGCTGCAGCTGCTTCGAACGCACCGCATCCGCCATTTGCCGGTCGTCGATGACGAAGGGCGCTTGATCGGGCTTGTCACCAGCCGCGATTTGCGCAGCGCCAGCCCGCCGATTGACGATCTTCCTAAACAGCTCGATGACCTGCAAAAACCGGTCGGCTCCATCATGAACACCGACGTCATCGTCGGCCATCCGCTCGACTTTGTCGAGGAAGTAGCCGCGCTCTTTTACGAACACCGCATCGGCTGCCTGCCGATCGTCAACAACGGAAAACTCGTCGGCATCATTACGCAGACGGATTTATTGCGCACGTTCGTGGAACTGACCGGCGTGCATCAGCCGGGATCGCAAATCGAAATTAAAGTCCCGAACGAAGCCGGAATGCTCAGCAAAGCGGCGGCCATCATCAGCGAGCGCCATGTCAACATCGCCAGCGTCCTGTTGTACCCCGACCCGGACCCGAACGACAAAATTTTAGTCTTCCGCGTGCAGACGATGAACCCGCTGCCGTTGATCCGCGACTTGCAAAACGCCGGCTATCACGTGCTATGGCCGAACTTGCCGGGGGTTACGTCATGAGCCGAAACTGTGCATTCGTTTACAGCGAGGATTTTCTTCAGTACAAATTTCATGACGACCACCCGTTCAACCAGCTGCGGGTCAAACTGACGCATGATTTGCTGCGCACGCTCGGCGCTTTGGATGATCGACATATCATCGCCCCGCGCATGGCGACGGACGATGAACTTGCGCTCATTCATGACCGTTCGTACATTGCGGCGGTCAAAGCAGCCGGGCGCGGCGAACTGCCGGAGGCGGTGGCGCTCAACTACGGCCTTGGCACAGAAGATACGCCGGTGTTTCCAAACATGCATGAAGCGAGCGCCCTGCTTGTCGGCAGCACCCTCACCGCCGTCGACGCCGTGCTGTCCGGGCGGGTGGAGCACGCGCTCAACCTAGGCGGCGGCTTGCATCACGGGTTTCGCGGCAAGGCGTCCGGCTTTTGCGTTTACAATGACAGCGCGGTCGCCATTCAATATATCCGGGAAAAATACGGGCTGCGCGTATTGTACGTCGACACCGACGCCCATCACGGGGACGGGGTGCAATGGGCGTTTTACGATGATCCGAACGTCTGCACGTTCTCGATTCATGAAACGGGCCGCTACTTGTTTCCAGGGACGGGAAATGTCAACGAACGAGGGCATGGGGCGGGGTATGGCTATTCGTTCAACATTCCGGTCGACGCGTTTACGGAAGATGAATCATGGCTGGCCGCCTACACGACCGCCCTCCGGGAAATCGCCGATTTTTTCCGTCCCGACGTCATCGTGACGCAAAACGGAGTCGATGCCCATTACTATGACCCGCTCACCCATTTGTCGGTGACGATGAAAACGTATCGGGTCATTCCAAGACTTGCGCATCAAATCGCTCATGAATATTGCGGCGGACGCTGGATCGCCGTCGGCGGCGGGGGCTACGACATCTGGCGCGTCGTGCCGCGGGCATGGGCCCTCCTTTGGCTGGAGATGACCGATCAAGCCGATGTGTTCGGCCCATTGCCGGCCGCTTGGCGCGAACGATGGCAACCGCTTTCACCCGTCGCGCTGCCGCTCGAGTGGGATGACCCGGATGATTTGTACCCGCCCATTCCGCGCCGAGCGGAAATTAACGAGAAAAACGCCCATACGGTGGAAAAGGCGTTGTCGTTCATCCGCCGTTCCCATTCGAACCAGCTGTAGCCGTATGTTAGGCGGCAAAGCGGACGCGGCGATGTCCTGAACGCCGGCCGCTGCCGACAGCCCCAACGCCGGACGACTTCGGCAGCTGGCGGTCCGCCCCGCTCGCCGGGCGAACGGCGCCTCCTCCTTTCCTGTGCGGCTTCGCGCCAGCGCTTGGGATGAGCCAACGGCCTTCACGATCGGCAAACATCCCGCTTGGCAAAAGAGCGGAATGAATCCTTTTTTGCCCCAGCGAACGAAAACGGCTGATTCCGAACGCGTCTAGGCGTGGAATCAGCCGTTTTGTCATTTCGTCGACTCGCGTACCTCGAGTCGGTGCGGCAACACAACGATATGGTTGTCAACCGGCTCTTTGTTCATATACTTCGTCAACAGCCGCATCGCCACCGCTCCAATGTCATACATCGGCTGGACGACGGTCGTCAGCCGCGGCCGCACCATCGTCGCCAATCGCGTGTTATCAAAACCGACGACTTCCAAGTCATCCGGCACGCGCACCCGATGGTCTTGGGCGCTGTGAATGATGCCAAGCGCCATTTCATCGGTGCCTGCAAACACCGCCGTCGGCCGTTCGGCAAGCTCGGCGATTTTTTCATACGCCTCCAAGCCCGAATCGTACGAGTTGTCGCCCTCGATGACGAGCTCTTCATCATACGACACCCCGCGCTCCTCAAGCGCCCGGCGATACCCGGCCAACTTCCGCTGGTTGATCGGGTCGTCGGTCGGCCCAGTCACATAGGCCACGCGGCGGTTCCCTTTTTCCAACAAATACGTCACCGCTTCAAACGCCGCCTGCTCGTAATCGATGTTGACCGACGGAATCTCCTCCGGACCCATCGTCGCCGCCAGCACAATCGGCACGGACGACTTTTGAAATTCGGCGGCGTGCTCCTCGGTGATCGTCCCGCCCATAAACAAAAGGCCGTCCACTTGCTTGGCGAGCATCGTATTGAGCAAATGCAGCTCCTTTTCCTTGTTTTGATCGGAGTTGCTCAAAATGATGTTGTATTTGTACATCGTGGCGATGTCCTCAATGCCGCGGGCCAGCTCGGCGAAGAAGATGCTCGAAATATCCGGGATGATCACCCCGACCGTCGTCGTTTTTTTGCTGGCGAGGCCGCGCGCCACAGCGTTCGGGCGATAGCCAAGCCGCTCGATCGCTTCAAGCACTTTTTTCCTTGTCGATGGTTTGACGTTCGGGTTTCCGTTGACGACGCGCGAAACGGTCGCCATCGAAACGTTCGCCTCACGGGCCACATCGTAAATCGTTACGGTCATTCCGTTCACTCCTTTTTACTCGATCCGATACCCGGTGAATTCCGAATGTATGTACACCTATCATACGATACATTATCGCCAACTCGCAACGAAATCGCAACCATTTTGCCGGTTTGTTCACAAACCGTTCACGAACGGCACCGCTTGACAACAACGGGCGGAAACAGCGGATTGGTTCACAAACGACCGTTCACAGGTAGCTTTCCCCAAACAATCGCCGGGCATGAGAAAAGCCGCCCATCAAATGGACGGCTTTTTTCGGCGGACCCTGTACGGCGCAAGCCGGGGAAGCGGCGTTACGCTTGAACAAACTGGCGCTGGAAGGCGCGCACTTCCCGCATAAACTCATCAAACTGGGCAAGGTCCATTTGCTGGGCGGAATCGGACAGGGCGACAGCCGGATCCGGATGCACTTCGGCCATAACGCCGTCGGCGCCGATCGCCAAGGCGGCTTTGGCGCACGGGAGAAGCAGATCGCGCCGCCCGGTCGAGTGGGTGACATCGACGAACACCGGCAAGTGCGTTTCTTTCTTCAAGATCGGCACCGCCGAGATGTCGAGCGTGTTGCGCGTCGCCCGCTCGTACGTGCGGATGCCGCGCTCGCACAAAATGATCTGCCCATTTCCTTGCGACATGATGTACTCGGCGGCGTTGATAAACTCTTCGATCGTCGCCGCCAAACCGCGCTTGAGCAAAATCGGCTTGTTTACTTGACCAGCTGCCTTGAGCAGCTCGAAGTTTTGCATGTTGCGCGCGCCGATTTGGATGACATCGATATAATCCAAGGCGGTTTCAATATCCGCCGGTGTGACGATTTCACTGATGACCGCCAAATCAAATTCATCGGCGATCCGTTTTAAAATTTTCAGCCCTTCCACGCCGAGCCCTTGAAAGTCGTACGGCGAGGTGCGCGGTTTGTAGGCGCCGCCGCGCAGCAATTTAATGCCGTGCTTCTTCACCGCGGCAGCGACAGCGGCGACCTGCTCATAGCTTTCGACCGCGCACGGCCCCATGACAAAATACTGGCTGCCGTCGCCGATTCGCTCCCCTTTGATCTCGACGATCGTGTTTTCCGGATGTTTTTTGCGCGAGACAAGGAGCGCTTTCCGATGGTCGTCCTCCTGCAGTTCGAGCGCCGCTTTGAAAATCTCCTTGAAAATGTGCTGCAGCGTTGACGTTTCAAACGGCCCGTCGTTATGCTCGGAGATGAGGTCGAGCATCTTCCGCTCGCGCACCGGGTCATAGCGGTGCGTTCCTTGCGCCTCTTTGATTTTGCCGATTTCCTGAACGAGCCGCCCCCGTTCATTGATCAGCTTCAGCAGCTGCAAGTTGATCTCGTCCACGCGCGCCCGCAGCTCGTCTAATCTGTCATTGCTCATGCTTCCCTCATCCTTTCCCAATATCGTACATCATTGCGCCGCCCAGCGGCATCCCCGTCATGGCGAACGGAGTTTTTTAATTAGTGTTTATTATAATCGATAGCCGCATCGTTGTCACGAAAAAATTGCTTTTTTAATTAAACGCTTTTAAGCATTAAAGCAAAAAACAAAAAACGAGGGCAGACGAGCTTGGCGAGACAAGCGCCGGACAGCCGGCGATTGTGAAGGAACTTGCTTTGTGCGTCAAACAACGAGCGGCCGGCCACCGCCAACCTCGTTCATCCCGTGCTGGCGACAATAGCCGTCCGCTCGTCTGAAGAAATCAGCTTCCCGCCGCCGTTTCTAGCGTCGCGTACGTGATGTTCCCATGCGAGGCGTGCCAAACGACGCGGCCGTTTTCAAACAGCAACGCTTGCGGCGACTCGTGCTTCACCCCGGTCGTCTCGGCAATATGGTTGGAAAGCGGGCGCGCCTCTTGGACGTACAAGCAATATACGGGCAGCTCTGGATGGTCGGCCGCAAACGTTTCGCATTCGCGGAACGCCGCCCGACTGATCGGGCAGGTCAGGCTGTGCTTGACGAACAAAAAGCGGCCCGTTTCACTCTTGAGGCGTTCAAACTGTTCGATCGTCTCCAGCTTCTTCATGCCCATAGCTCTCCCCTTCTTTCGGCGGCTTCACGTTTTTCTCGGCATCATCCAAGGCCGTTTCCGCTTCTTTCAGAAGGCGTTGGAGCGTGTCGCGGTCCATGTTTCCTGACGCCGCCACGTCTTTTATGTTTTCGGCGATCTTCGCCACGTTGTCAACGGCATTTCCCGCCTGCGCCGCCACCTCATCCGCCGCTTGTTCCACCTTCTTGGCGGCTCGATCTGCGACCTGTTTGGCGCGCGGCGCCGTTTCGCTGATCGTTTTTTCCACCGTGGTCATCATTTCTTTTGCCGTATGTTTCATTTGATTGGCCGTTTCTTTGAGTCTTTGTTTGGCGTTGGCGGCTGCTTCCTTTGTGGCTGCACCGACATTCGACACCATTTCGTTCGCTTTAATCGGGATGTATTCTGCCACTTCTTTCGTTTTTTCTTTCGCCGTTGTCAAAAAGTCGTTCGCCGTATCTTTGACCGGCTTCCATGCTTCTTGATCGCCCCATTCGGCGAGCCATTTCCGCCCTTTTTCGCTCGTCAAAAACAACGCCGCCGCCGCGCCGGCCAAACCGCCAACCAGTGCGCCAAGCAAAAAGTTATTGTCTTTGCCCATTGATTTCAACCTCCTTGCCTGATTGTTTTCTTCTCCATTTTGCCCATCGTTTGCGGAAAACATTTGCCTTTTGCAGCGTTTCCCACCATTTCATTTTCGATGAATCGGCCGCGCGCAAAAGCGTGGCCGCCGTCTGACGCAGGGCACGATTGGCCAATTTCAGCGCCTCCCCGGTTTCCCCAACGGCTTCCACCACCCCGGAAAGGGCGTGAACGTTTTTTTGCACATCATGGGCAACCCCGTTAGCCGTCTGCAAAAGCTGGCGCATTTCCCCCGCCACCGCTTGCACTTGCTCATCCGTGTGGCCGATCATTTCCGTTAAGCGCCGGAGCGTCTCCTGCAACACCGTCAGCGTTTTCGCTATGTAAACGGCCAAAAGCGCAAAAGCAAGCGCCACGACAGCGAGGCTTGCATACAACATCCACTCCACTCCATTTCCTCCCCTCTTCTGTTTTTTTTACCCTAATGGTTTCGACTTGAAACAGAAGCGGGCCTTCCCCTCCTTGGCCCGCTTGCTTGACGGTCGTCAGGCGGAAAGAACGACCCGCTCATACGCCTGCTGGAATTTTTGAATGTCACCGGCGCCCATAAACACCAGCACCGCGTCTTGATGTCGCTTGAGCACGGCGACATTTTCTTCCGCGAGCAGATGTGAACGCGGAATTTCCGCCTGCAAATCGCGGATCGTCAACTCGCCTTCATGTTCGCGCGCCGAGCCGAAAATGTCGCACAAATACACGTGATCGGCTTGCCGCAAACTTTCGGCGAACTCGCGCAAAAACGTTTGCGTCCTTGTATACGTATGCGGCTGGAAAATGGCGACGACTTCACGCCCCGGATATTTTTGCCTAGCCGCTTCTAACGTCGCCGTAATCTCGCGCGGATGGTGGGCATAATCATCGATGAGCACTTGGCGCCCGACCGTCTTTTCGCTGAACCGGCGCTTCACTCCTTGGAACGTTTGCAGCCCTTTGGCGATCACCTCGGCCTCCACTCCCTCATAGTGGCAAAGGGTGACGACGGCAAGCGCATTGAGCACATTGTGAGTGCCGAAGCGCGGAATGGCAAACGAAGCAAAAAACGTGTTGCGCACAAACACGTCAAACGCCATCCCGTCCGACGTTTTCACGATGTTGCGCGCTTGAACGTCGTTTTCTTCGCCAAGCCCGTAAAACAACATCGGCACTTTCGCTTGAATGTTCGGCAAATACGGATCGTCTCCACAGGCGACGATCGCTTTTTTCACCTGATTCGCCATTTCCTGAAACGCCGAAAACACATCGTCAATATTGGCGAAATAATCAGGATGGTCGAAATCAATATTCGTCATGATTGCATAGTCTGGAAAATAGGATAGGAAATGCCGGCGGTATTCGCACGCTTCAAAGATGAAGTATTGGCTGCTAGGCTCCCCTTTTCCCGTTCCGTCCCCGATTAAATACGACGTTGGATGCGCTCCTTGCATCACATGAGCGAGCAACCCCGTTGTTGTCGTCTTTCCGTGCGAACCGGTCACCGCAACGCTTGTAAACTGGCTGGCCAACTCGCCCAAAAAGCGATGGTAACGGATGACAGGAACGCCGAGCTCGCGGGCCGCCTCAATCTCCTCATGCGTATCCGGAAACGCGTTGCCGGCAATGACGATGCAGCCCGGGCGAATATTGTCTCTCGAAAAAGGCAAAATCGGAATGCCCCGCTCCTCAAGCGCCCGCTGCGTAAAAAACCATTTTTCCACGTCCGAGCCTTGCACGGTATGGCCAAGGCCGTGAAGCACTTGGGCAAGCGCGCTCATCCCCGTGCCTTTAATGCCAACAAAATGGTAAACGGTCATCGCTAAGCCCTCCAACCATCGTCTCTCTGTAAGACAGTATATGATCTCACACTCGTTTTGCCATTTCTTTCATCCGGCTGTGCCGGTCGTTTCATTTTCCCATTATAGCATGATGCCGGCCAAAACACTACCTTGATCGGCCCGCGCTTAGCTGCCTTGCCCGCGCCGGCGCTCCCATTCTTCCTCGCTCATCAACACCTCGCGCGGTTTGCTGCCGCGCGCTTCGGAAATCAGCCCTTGCTCTTCCATCATCTCGATCAATCGGGCGGCGCGGTTGTAGCCGATGCGGAAGTGACGCTGCAAACTCGACGTCGATGCCCCGCCTTGCGCGATGACAAACCGGCACGCTTCGTCGAACAAATCGTCATCTTCTTCGCCAAACGCCGCCGCTTGGCGAAAATCGTCCGAGCTGAACAGATAGGAAGGGCTTTGCTGCGCCTTTACATGCGCGGTCACCCGCTCGATTTCTTCATCGGAAATAAAACAGCCTTGCAGCCGAATCGGTTTGGCCGATCCATTTTCCAAAAACAGCATATCGCCGCGCCCTAGCAGCCGCTCGGCCCCATTCGCATCCAAAATGGTGCGCGAATCCACTTGGGAAGAGACGGAAAACGCCAAGCGAGTCGGGATGTTCGCTTTGATCAACCCAGTAATGACATCGACCGATGGCCGTTGGGTGGCGATCAGCAAATGAATGCCGCACGCGCGCGCCTTTTGCGCCAGCCGGCAAATCGATTCCTCGACATCGGCCGGAGCGGCCATCATCAAATCGGCGAGCTCGTCAATGACGATGACGATATACGGCAGCGGTGGCTCACCGCCGCCGGCTTCACGAAGATGGCGGTTGTACTTTTCGATGTCGCGCACGCCGGCATGGACAAACCGTTCATATCGCCGCTCCATCTCGCCGACCGCCCATTTGAGCGCTCCGGCTGCCGCCTTCGCCTCGGTGATCACCGGGCTGAGCAAATGGGGCAAACCGTTGTACGGAGCGAGCTCGACCATTTTCGGATCGATCAACAGCCATTTGACTTCATGAGGGGCGGCTTTATACAACATGCTGACCAGCATGGCGTTCATGCAGACGCTTTTGCCCGAGCCGGTCGCTCCGGCAATCAGTCCGTGCGGCATTTTTTGAATATCCGTGACAACCGGCGCGCCGCTGATGTCGAGTCCAAGCGCGACGGTCAACGGCGAATGGCGATCGCGGAAGGCGCTGCTTTCTAGGATTTCTCGCAGACGCACCGGACGGCTCGCGGGGTTGGGCACTTCGATGCCGATCGTCCGCTTGCCGGGAATCGGCGCTTCGATCCGGATGTCTTCCGCCGCCAAGCTGAGCTTGATGTCATCGAGCAAACTGGTGATTTTGCTCACTTTCACCCCTAAATCGGGCTGCACTTCAAATTGGGTGACGGTCGGCCCTTGGGTCGCTCCGACGACGTTGGCACCAATATGGAAGCTTTCAAACGTCCGGGCGAGACGGGCGCACTGTTCCGCCAGCCATTGCTCATCGCGGACGTCCAGTTCCGCCGGAGGGTCAAGAAGCGCAAGCGGCGGCCGGCGATAGCGGTTCGGGCTGGAAACGGTCTTCTCAGCCAGCTTGCGCCGGTCCTGCTGCAACATGATGACATTATACGGGATGCGGATCCGCTCCACTTTGGAAGAAACGGCCGCCAGCTCGCCACCCTGATCGTTCTCCTGCGATGGTGCCGCCGTTTCTTCCGGCACCTCTTGCGGCAGCCGCCCGTCTCCTTCGCCGTCCGCTTTCCCTTCGTCAGTCGGCGACTTGGACGGCTCAACGCCGCATAAGTGCTGGCTGTCCCCCTGTTCCGCCGCCTCCTCCGCTTCGTCGGCCACCGGCGGCTCAGTCACCGGCGCCGCTTCCGCTCGATCGATACCGATGTCGCTGTTCCGGATTTGATGACGGTGAAAGGAGGGGACCAATGAGGCTCGACCGAAACCGGTGTCGCTGTTCCCTTGGTGCGCCGCCGTCTTCTGGCAGCCCGCCGCTCGCTCGGCAAGCGGCCCGCTGTCATCGCCAACGAACGCACTGGCGCCGCTGTCATCGAGCCGTTCTTCCGTCGGAGCCCGATCCGCGTTCGGAACGGCTTCTTCGACTGCCGGCTCCCCCAACTCCGCAGCGCGCCATCGCGTTCCGGTGTCGCTAGACGATTGGGCGCTCCCATCGTTCATCTCGTTCGGCGGCTGGCGACGCGAGCCGGCGCTTTTGTCCGCTTCAGTTTCCTCCGCTGCGGTCGACGGCCCACCCGGCCGAACGTTTCCGCGTTCTAGCGCTGTCCGCAGCCTAGCGCTTTCCCGTTCCGGCGCCAAGGAGACCGCGTTCCGCTCCTCCGCCGCTTCCTGTTGTTCGCGTTTCTGCTTATGATAGCCAAAAACGGGAGAAGGCACATCGGACGGTCGGAACGGCCGCTTTTCTCCTTCTCTTCTCATCGCACCGCCCGCTCGCTGACGGTTGACATTGTTCCGGACTTCTTCTCCTGCGGGCCGCTGCGGCGCCTCCCGCCTTTCGGAAGGCGGATCATCGGGAATGAGCGGGAAACGAAAACGGCCTTGCGGATATCGATCGCCACCGCTTGCCTCGCCCTCGTCAAACGTTCCGGCCGACGGAAGGCGACGAATGGGCGCCCCGCTCTCTTCCCTCTCTTCCTCGCCTGTCCAAAAACGAAGCCATCGTTTCCACCAATTCATCGATTCATTCCACGCTTTCTTTCTAGGGGCCGAACGCCGGTCCGGTGACCCGTTCCGAGCCGCTTGCCCCGCTTGGTTGCTGCTGGGAAAAGACGGGAAAAAACGCCACCGGAACTTCCAGTGACGTTCGTTCACCGCCTGCTAAAAACGAAACGGTTGACCGACTTCGTACTCGTCGGAAAGCACCAAAATGCCTTTTTCCTGCGGAGCGTTCGGCAATCCGAGCTCACGCGCCGAGCAAATCATGCCCGATGACCGGACGCCGCGCAGCTCGCTTTCTTGAATAACGAGACCGCTTGGCATGACCGCGCCGATTTTCGCGACGACGACTTTTTGCCCTTCGGCAACGTTCGGCGCCCCGCAGACGATTTGCAGCACCTCATCGCCGACATCGACTTGGCAGACGCTCAACTTGTCAGCGTTCGGATGCTTCGCTTTTTCCTTCACATACCCGACGACGAATTTCGGCGACAAGTCCGCGTCAATCTGTTCATCATAGCCGTTTTTTGCCAAAATATCATTGATGATGCCGACGAGTTCCTCGTTCACTTCCAGCGGGCCGTTTCCTGAAAACGGATAGTAGGAAGAAGCGGAAAAAATATTATAGCCGACCGGCTCGCCGGTGCGCTCAGAAACGATGCGGACGACATCGCCTTGTTTCGTAAACGCCCGCTCCTCGTCAGCTGTCGGCTTTAGCGATACGAGCAGCACATCACCGATCCCTTCGCGGTTGTAGAACACGTTCATCGCTTGGCTCCTCCTTATTTACGTTCTCCGTTTTTTTCCTAAAATGAAAATCGGTTCGAGTTTGCCGTTTTCGTATAAAAACGACAGCGCCGTGATCGGCACGCGGCCGCCGGCAAAAAAGCTCATCGTCATTTGCGCGAGCACATCGTAGCCGATCTCATTGCGCAAATCGGCAAGAATGAGCACGTCTTGATGCGGAACGGCCAACGCCATCGTTCCTTCGATGCGCGTGTGCATTTCGGCCAAAAACGCATCGTTTAGGATTCGGCTCGCGTCATAGCCGTCGTTCGTGTTGACAAAATAAAACACGTTGCCGGCGACGCGGTCTTCTTTGACCGGCGTCGGCAGCGAGCGAACGTTAAAACGGGCGATCTCTTTCACCCGGTCGCGGCTCCATCGCTCGCTCTCGATCATTCGTTCGTCAATCAAGCGGTACGTTTTCCCTCGATCAAGCGCGTAGTAAACACGCGTTTCCGCCGTATGATCATCATAAAGGAGCGGAACGCCTTCTTTCGTTTCCGTCGGAAACGACGTCGAGCGAATGACGGGATAAATGTTCCGTTCGTTTCCGGAAAGCGTTGCCGCTTCCTCCATCGTTTTCAGCGTTTCTTCCACGTAATAAATGATTTCGCGCACCGCTTCGTCTTTTTGTTCGTGCCACTTGGCGATCACGCCGGGAAGCGAGATCGTCACCCCTTTGTTCGTGCGGCGGTCTTCGATGCGCATCGTGTCTTGTCGGGCATCAAAGTGGAACGTCCAGTGCGGATAAGTTGCGAGACGTTCCTTGATCATTTCATACATTTGCCGGCTGTTCATCCGTCTGCCTCCTTGTTTTATGGCGGCGCCAGCGATTCTCCTTTATCATACCGTGAACGGACCGTTTTGACAAAAAAATTCGTATTGGCCAGCCAACAGCGCGACGATATGGGAAAACATCGCCGCGCGGTCGATGCGTCCGTTCGTAAATACGCCGATCGCCCCTTCCTTTGTGCGGATATTCCGCCGCCCTGTATACTCCTCCATCAGTTCGCCGAGCTCGCGCCCCGCCTCAAGCCCGGCGCCGAGCTCCGGCGGCAAGGCGAGGCGCGCGCCGCCGGCCGCGACCGTCATGCCGTTTCGGTCAATGAGCGCTCCCCAGTTGCAAAGCCACCATTGCCCGTCGATGTTCATCACACCGCCCTCAAGCCCGATGCCGATGTCCGCCTCTATCGCTTCCAGCGCCCGCTTGGCGCGCTCGATCGCGCCACGCCGCGTTTCCTCGTCCGAAAGCGGCTGCCGGGAGACGCCTGAGGGCACCTCAAGCGGAACGAGGCGATCGCCCGTCTCCCCGAACACCGCGCGGACGGCAGCGATTTTCGCTTCGTTCTTTGTTCCGACCGCAATTGTTTTCATTGCTCAACCTCCTAGCATGGAAAAGGAGAAGCCGATGCTTCTCCCCCTGATCTGTTTTGCCTCTTTGCCGCCATTCGTTTTTGTTTAGCTGTTGGCGCGGATCGCTTCAACGGTTGCCCGGTCGCACCGTTTGACAAGCTCAACGATGAGCGCTTTTGCCGCCGCATAATCATCGACGTGAATGATCGCGGCATGCGTATGAATATAACGGGCGCAAAGGCCGATCACCGCCGACGGCACGCCGCGGTTGGCGATATGAACCCGTCCGGCGTCCGTCCCTCCGCCTGGGGAAATGAAAAACTGATACGGAACGCCAATCGTTTCCGCCGTATCGAGCACGAACTCGCGCATGCCGCGGTGCATCACCATTGTCCGGTCGTACAAACGGACGAGCGCTCCTTTGCCGATCTGGCCAAACGCCTGTTTGTCGCCGGACATGTCGTTTGCCGGGCTCGCCTCAAGGGCAAAAAAGATGTCCGGATCGATCATCGTTGCCGCCGTCTGCGCCCCGCGCAGCCCGACTTCCTCTTGGACCGTGGCGCCGGCATACAACACGTTCGGCACCGATTCCTCTTTCAGCTCTTTTAACAGCTCGATGGCGAGCCCGCAGCCGAACCGGTTGTCCCACGCTTTCGCCATCACCGTTTTCCCGTTTGCCAGCACCGTAAACGGGCTGACCGGCACGATCGGCTGCCCCGGACGAATGCCGATCCGCTCGGCGTCCTCACGGCTTTCCGCACCGATGTCGATGAGCATCTGTTTGATTTCCATCGGTTTATTCCGCTGCTCGTCATCGAGCAAATGGGGCGGAATCGAGCCGATGACGCCGACGACCGGTCCGTCGTTCGTGATAATTTGCACGCGCTGGGCGAGCAGCACTTGATTCCACCAGCCGCCGAGCGTTTGAAAGCGAATCATGCCATTGTCGGTAATCGCCGTGACCATAAACCCGACCTCGTCCATATGGCCGGCGACCATCACCGTCGGGCCCGTCTCGTCGCCGCGCTTGACACCGAAAATGCTGCCGAGGCGATCTTGAATGATTTCATCCGCGTATTTGGCGAGCTCATTGCGCATAAACTGCCGCACCGCGTGTTCATGGCCCGGCGCTCCCGGCAGTTCGGTCAGCGTTTGAAACAGTTGCCGTGTGTCTTCGTTCATCACCGTTCTCCTTTCTTTTTCCCTTCCGCTTTGCTTACATCGTTCGCCAACATCGGCTATACTAAACGATAGCAAAGCAAAAGGAGGAATGTGCACATGGCTTGGAAAAAGTGGCTCGTTGGCGCCGCCGTCGGTGCCGCGGCCCTGTACATGGCGCGCGCTTCCGGCCGCCCTGCGCTTCTTTCGCCCGAACGCGCGCTGAAGCTGGCAAAACAAGCGCTCGGCGGGGCGCACCCGATTCGCGGCTCTTGGATTCAAACCCATCCCGAGCGCTATGAAAAAAACGGGTGGACGTACACCGTCTACCGCGGCGGCCTTTGCCGCGATGACGGGGATGACGAGTTTTGGGTGAACACGTACACCGGCGCCATCGTTGACACGCGGCCGTTATAGCGACGGCCGGTTGCGCTTCACCTGTTCCGCGATCGCGCCGTCCTCCCCCCATTTGACTGCCCGGTAATAGGCATCGTGGTAAAACGTAAACCACGCGTTCCGCTCGATGCCGTACGGAAGCCAGCGCTGTTTGGCGAAAATCGAATCCATCGGGTAATCGTCATACGCCATCACCCAAAGGACGTTTTGATGGGCGTGCGTGCCGAGCAAATCGCCGAGATGGATCGCCATTTCCCCCTCCGATTCGATCAAGATGATCGCATGGCCGGCGCTATGCCCGCCGGTATGTATGAGGCGAATGCCGGAGACGACTTCCGTTTCTTTCGCAAACGGCACGACTTGGTCGGCGATCGGTTCCCAATTTTCTTTCCAATACGTGTTGCGCGAGCGAATGTTGGGCTGGCGCATCTCTTCCCACTCGACCTCCGAAGTGATGATGGCCGCGCGCGGAAACGCCGGTACGAGCCGGCCGTCTTCCCAAACCGTCAGCCCGCACGCATGATCGAAATGAAGGTGGGTCATGAGAACCACATCAATGTCGTTGCGCGTCAACCCAAGGGCGGCGAGCGATTCGTCAAGCGCCGATTCCTCGGTGACGCCGAAATTGCGCTTTTGCTTCTCAGTCAGCTTGCCGTTGCCGATGCCGGACTCAATGAGCAACCGCTTGCCGCCGGCCTCGACCAAAATCGGGTCGGTGCGCAGCTCAATTTGATTGTTGGCATTGGGCGGATATTTTTTCGACCAAAGCGGCTTCGGCACAACCCCGAACATCGCCCCGCCGTCAAGATGCGTAACTCCTCCGTTCAGCCAAGTCAATGTCACTTGTCCGACTGTCAATTGCTCCATGCTCCTCTCCCCCCTATCTTTAGTGTACCATTTTCTTCATCGGGTGGAAATCAAAAAGAGAGGGATGCAAAAAGAGCGCCCTCTCTCGTCTATATGTGCTTGCTGGTTGTTATGTCGTGACATACTCCCATCGCCTACGCGGACGGTTAAAAGGCTGGTGATTGAAGGGAGCCGACCTTCCTTTTTGAGATGGAACCGGAATTCATCTCCTTTTTTCACTTTGTTTTGAAGTGGGAGACTTCTTCCGTTAGGTAAGTTAAAAGCAGGCTGAATCGGCGGCCTTACCCAAGAAGCGCGAGACCGCTTCTTCCATTAGGTTCAAAGCAGGCGGTCACCCATCCGTCCTCTCCGGCCGCCGCGCTGGCCCGCTACTTCCATTAGGTTAAAAGCAGTTCCCTTTTTCAGCCAGCGCCGATCATGGCCGCCTAGGCGGGCGCACCGCCTCGCAGCGATAAATGCGGTTCCCTTTTAAGGAAAATTTTTCCTCGTACTCCGTCATGACGTTGCCGACGACATCGCTCCGATGCAAATCGAGCTGAACGGCGGCAAGCACAAATCCGTATTGGGACAAGCTGACAAGCGAGTATTCAAAAAACGACTGATTGTCCGTTTTCAAATGGATGTCTCCGTCTTCTGCCAAAACGCGCTCATAGAGCGACAAAAAACCTCGATGCGTCAGACGCCGCTTTTCGTGCCGCTTTTTCGGCCACGGATCGGAAAAGTTCAAATAAATGCGGGCGACTTCTCCTTCGGCGAAAAAGGCGGTGAGGTCTTTGGCGTTCGCATTGAGCAGCTTGACGTTCGGAAGCCCGCTTTCGATCAGCTTGTCAAGCGCGGACACGAGCACGCTCGGGTACAGCTCAATGCCGATAAAATTCATATCGGGGTGAAGACGGCCCATTTCGGTGAGAAACTTCCCTTTCCCCGTGCCGATCTCTACATGAATCGGCCCGTCGTTGCCAAACAGCTCGTGCCAGCGCCCGCGCTGGGCTTCCGGATCAGGGATGACATGTTGCGGATAAGCGGCGATTTTGTCTTTCGCCCATGGTTTGTTGCGCAAACGCATATGGACACCTCTACTCATGTTCGATTTGTTGCCTTGAAGGAGTGGCAGTCAAAGAAGCAAACAGCCCAAAAGACTCGTGATTTCATCCTAAGATCGTTCACGCCTTCATTCATTTCTGGTTCGGACAACGCCCGAGTGAAAAGGTGTGTCATCGCCCGTCCCATCGGGTTAGATCGTTGGGCTCGCTTTCATCCCCCATCGAAAAAAGTGGGTTTTCTCGCTCGCTCTCTTATAAACGGCGCACCGCCGGGGCATGCTACAACCGTACCCATTTTGTGAAAGGACGGTGACCGACATGCCGCTCGACCACACCCACCAATTGACCATCCTCCGCGACATTTTGTCGGAACATCAACTCGATTGCTGCGGAACGGTGGCCGAATGCGAGCAAATCGAACGGCTTGTCAAGTCGCTGCTTGCGAACAACGAAGTGAGCGCAAATGTCAAGGACATTCTGCCGAACATTTATGCCTACGGACAAGGCGGGAAATTCACCGCCGATCTGAACGCCCACATTAGCGCGCACCAACGCGAGCTGGCTGACTGGGTGGACCAACTGTCGTAACCCGGCTCTGCTCGGCCGCTAATCGACCGGCTTGGGCCGGATCGGTTTTTTGCCCAGCGGAGCTAGGCGGCGATCTTGTTTCGGCCCCGCGTTTCTTCGCTCCCTCGCGCCAGCGCCCTCCCGGCGGGCGACCGCGTGGCCAAGAACTAGAAGGCTGGTGAAAAACAACCGATTCGCTCGATTGGTTAAAAATTCCAAGTGTGAAAGGGTAGCGTTGTTTGAGAAACAATGTTGGAAAGCGGTATTGCCCCTAAGTCACCAGCCTTCTAGACAACGGGTCCGTACGTTTCCTAAGTTCCGGGCCCATCCGCGCTCGCCGGGCGCCAAAGGGGCGAGGGAGCCGCCGATCACCGCCTTTCGCTTACGGCTCGCTCCGTTGATCCGGGCCATCTCGGACAATCCTCGCCACGGGCGACCTCTTTCGCTTATGGCTCCGCTTCGTCGCCAGCCAGCACCCGTTTCACTAAATGAAGCGACTGCTCCCGCTCTTTGTCGCGGTCTTTTCCCTTCGGCCAAAACAGCGAATGAAGCGCGTGAGCAAGCGTGTACCATTTGATTCGAAGGGCAAGCCCCTCGCTCCACGCCAGCCCATAACGGTCAAGCCATGCGTTCCACCTAGCGCGCGGAATATACAAATAAAGCAACATGCCGATGTCGATCGCCGGATCGCCGATGACCGCGCCGTCCCAATCGATTAAATACAACGTGCCGTCATCAGCCAACAGCCAATTGTTATGGTTGATGTCGCAATGGCAAACGGCACGCTGATCGTCAGGCAGCGACCAAACGCGCTGTTCGAGCCAGTCCAGCGCTTTTCGAACCAAAGGCTCCCCGCTCGGCTGGCGCCGCTGCTGCCGTTCCAGCGCAGCCAGCAGCCCGCTCGGAGGCAGCGGAGACTTGCCGAGCCGCATGAGCATGGCCGCCAGTTCCTTGGACGTATGAATTTTTCGGAGCAGCGCTGCCACTTGGCCGCTCCCCATCTCACACGGCTTGAGCTCCCGGCCGTTTAGCCACTGCTGAGCCGTAAACACATCGCCGTTTTCCAACCGTTTTGTCCAGACGAGCTTCGGAACGATCCCTTCCGCCGACAAAACGGCAAGAAACGGCGAAGAGTTCCGCTTCAAAAACAGCTTTTTCCCTTCATACTCGGCAAAATACGCATCCCCTGTAGCGCCGCCAGCCGGAGTGATCTCCCACTCCTTACCTAATAACTGTTCCAAAGCTTGTTCACCTGCGACTTAAAAAATAGAAAAACGTGTCCGTTTGCTTCTTGCGCACAAATAAAAAGGACGGCTATGCCGCGTCCTTCTTCCGTTCATTTTACTTGTATTATACTGAAATACCGCCCCGGCATGCAAACATTTTTCGTGCCCGCCTCCATGCCGAAAACTGCCAACTTCCGAGCGAACCACCGGTGCCCCAAATACGTCGAGCGCGCTTCCATCGCTCATGATCCGCCTTCCTCGCTATCCGCCCAGGCAAGCCGCTCATCGTAAAAACTGGCGCAATGGCGAAGCAACGCGGCCGCTGCCTTCAGCTGCCCATGGCGAAGCGGAAGCGGAGAACGGCGCAGCCGCGAAAACCATTCATCATAATTTCGCTTATCAATATAGTGAACGAACGGAAACAAACCGCCGCTGTCGACATAGCCATACCGGTTGAGGAGCACCGGGTGAAGCGGCCAATCGATCCCTTCTTTTTCAAAAATATCGGTCACGACCCGAACCGTTCGTCGCAGCGACGCCACCGGACTGACCCGCTTCCGCTCAACCGCTCCAGCTCGCTCGACCCAAAAGCGCCCGGTCGAGGCGATGATGATGTTATCACGCGCTCCTTCAGCGAAGACGAGACACCAAGCGGCCGTCGGCGTCACCACCACCGTGTCCAATTCCACCGCCGCCCGCCCAACGATAGCGACCGGTCGATAAAAACATAAATGCGTGTCTGGAAACCGCTGCAACAAATATTTCAGCGTTTCATCTCTGTATAGCGACTCATCGAAAGACGAAGCATGCCCGACCGTTGAACTCGCCCAACGAAGTTGCAGTGCGAACATCTCCTCTAGAAACTGCCGCTTCAATTCATCCAATGTCGAAGCCCCCGGCGACGCTGCCGGCGGCTCGTCCGCGACCTCATCAGCGCGCCGCCGAAACAGCCGCTCCCACCACGACGGCTGATCAAGCCAATCTTCCCTAATTTCAATCGTGCCACCGCTCCCCCTATCCCACTCTTCTCGCTCCGCCTCCCATCGCGCCTTCGCCCGCTCCCACTGCCGCCTTTTCAAGCGGATGAATTCCGGCACATAATGATAAATGTCCGTTTCATAGCGAGAAATGCAATCCCGCAGCTTGATGAGCTGTGCCATGGCCTCCTTCCTCCTACCGCTTGCTGGCCGTCGGCGTCCCAAGCAGCGGGAACGCGGCCATCGCTTCATACTTCGGCGTCCGCTCCATATTCGTCCGATACAGCACGATTTCGGGCACAGAAAACGTCGCCGAAGCGGGCGCCAATGGGCGAAGACAGTCCGGCGCAAACGGCTCTTCCCCTTGCCAGCGGCGGGCGATCGTAATATGCGGGGCAAACGGGCGCCGATCGAGGGAAAAGCCAAGGCGGAGGCACGCTTCGTACACATCGCGCTGCAGCGCGCGCAGCGGCTCGCTTTCGATGACGCCTTGCCAAAAAACGCGCGGCGCCTTCCGCTCCCCAAACGTCCCTAATCTAGCGAGCTGAAGGGAAAACGAGGCATGATGGGCGGTCGTTGCCGCTAACGCCTCAGAAAGCGGCACCATCTGATCCGGCGGCACATCGCCCAAAAAAGCGAGAGTAATATGGTAGTCTTTTTCGTGCACCCATGTTCGGAACGGCAGCGATGGCGCCGCCTGATCCGCAAAGCGAGCCATGGCTTGCTTTGCCTCATCCGTCAATGGAACCGCGATAAAATAATGAGTCCGTTTCAATCTGTTCACCTGCCCATTTGATCCTCTCGTTTTCTAAGCGCCAAAAGCACCGCGGCGCCAGCGAGCGTACAGACACCAAAAAACGAATAGACCGCGCCCATCCCCCAGCGCTCGAGCAAATAACCGCCCACCAGCGTGCAAAACCACGCGCCCAAGCCGTTGCTGACTGCCGAGTACAGCGCCACAGCCGTCGCCTGCACGGGCTCTGGTGCCAAGCGGCGCGCCCACTGGAGCGCGGTTGGAATCGCCAGCCCGACCGAACACCCTTGAACCACTGCCGTCATATACACAAGCCAAAGGGGGGGATCGGCGACATACAGCCACCAGCGGGCAGCCGACACGAACGCCGCAAACAGCAACAGACGGGCCATGCCGAAGCGCAGAATGAGGCGATCGGCCGCTTTCATAAACGGCGCCTCGCTGCCAGCCGCGAGCAAAAAAGCAACCCCGATGCCGGTGAGCGTTCCCCCGAGCTCATGAATGAGCAGCCCGAAATATGAGTTGTTGGCCAAAATCGGGCCGAACAGCAAAAAGACGGCCACCAACAACAAACGGAACGGGCGAATCGACAGCAACCCGCCGATAGCGCGCCTCGTCAACCGCCCCGTCGGCGCCGCCTGCGAGCGCGGCAGCCGGGCAGCCAACGCGGCCGCCGCCAACAGCATCGCCGAAAATGCGTAAAAGATGGCGGCGAATCCGAAACGCTCGGACAACCAACCGGACAAAAGAACCGCTGCGGCGAATCCGAGCGACCCCCAAAGCCGAATCGCACCGTAGTTTCCCCCTCGCGTCCGCACATGCTCAAGAGCGATGCTATCGGAAAGCGGCACGATGGCGCTTTGCGCCGCTGAAAGAAGAACGGTCAGCACCACAAACGCCCGATACCCATCGGCGAACGAATACAACCATCCGAACAGCGCCGCCAGCCCAAGCGCCATCATCAACAACCCGACCGGCTTGCGCGTATAGTCGGCAGCCATCCCCCACAGCGGTTGCGCCGCCATCGTCACAATCGGGGGGAGCGACATGATCCAGCCGATGGCCGTCCCCGCCAAGCGCGCCTCTTCCTGCAAATAGAGGGACAACAGCGGAAACAATGCGCCAAACGCGAAAAAAATCAAGAAATAAAAGAGCGGGAACATCGATTTTCGCTCCGCCGCATGCTTCAGAGCTTTTCGATCGGAGAAACAATGCTCAAGAACATCATGTGCCATGTCGTCACCGCCCTTTTTAGTGAAAAGCCAAGAAAACACGTTTTTCACAAACGTTTGCCGCCCTCGTGTCGCGAGAGCCGAGCCGGGATGGCTATCGCGCCAATTCATAAATCGCTTGCGCATAAATGGCGGTCGCTTTGATTACATCGTCTATGTCGATGTATTCATCTTTTTGATGGGCGACATCGGGCCGACCGGGAAACAACGCGCCAAACGCTACGCCGGCATTGAGCGCGCGGGCATACGTTCCCCCGCCGATGGCCAATAGGCGAGCCGGCTCGCCGGTCTGCTCCTCATAGACGCGCTGCAGCGTGCGAATCCACTCTTGATCGGGCTTAACGTAATGCGGCTTCGTATCGGAAAACCGGCCAAGCGTCAAGCCGGATCGAGCCGCTTTGTCGGAAAGCGTGCGCCGGATCGACTCGCCATCCGCCGTCACCGGATAGCGAATATTTAGCCCCACGGTTCCGCCGCGCTCGCGGTCATACGACAACAAACCAACGTTCACGGTCAACTCGCCGCTCGCCTCATCGCGATAGGCAAGGCCGAGCCGCCGGCCGCGCGTATCGCCGGCAAAGGTTGCTGCAACAAACTCGACAAACGGGCGGCTGCGGCCATCAAGCGGAAGAAGCGCCAAAAACTCCATCAACGCCACACCGGCGTTTGTTCCTTTCTCCGGCTCCGCTCCATGGGCCGACACTCCTTCAAGCGCCAGCGTCACCGTTTCGTCCGCCCGGCTCGCCGTGCCGTTTAGCCCGCGCGCCCGGCAAAACGCTTCATACCGGCGGATCCATTCGTCCGCCCCCTTCGCCCCTTTCATGACGACCTCGGCCGCATCAGGCACCATATTATAGCGGCGGCCGGCTTGAAACGAGACAAGCGTCGCCCCTTCCCCCTCTTTCTCGCCGTCCGGCCGGTAGATCAAATCGGCGTCAATGATTCCTTTTTCCGCATGGATAATCGGAAAATCGGCATCAGGCACAAACCCGACGTCCGGCATTTCTTCATGCTCGAAATAATGGCGGACGCACCGCCACTCGCTCTCTTCGTCGCCCCCGATGATAAGGCGCACCCGCTTGTTCAACGGCAACCCGAGCTCTTTGACGATTTTCATCGCGTAAAACGCCGCCACCGTCGGGCCTTTGTCATCGATCGCCCCCCGCCCGTAAAGGCGACCGTTTTTGACCTCGGCGGCAAACGGGTCAACGGTCCAGCCGTCACCCGCCGGCACAACATCGATATGACCGAGCACGCCAATGAGCGCCTCCCCGTTCCCCATCTCCAAATGCCCGGCGAATCCATCGACATTTTTCACGCGAAATCCTTCTTCGCGACCGCGGCGGAGCAAATAGTCAAGCGCTTCAGCCACCTTCAGGCCAAACGGCGCGCCCGGACCCGCGCTGCGGTCATCGCGAACGCTCGGGATGCGGACGAGAGCTTGCAGCTCGCGAACTAGCTCATCCTTCCGCTTCCGCGCCTCTTCGAACCAATCGATGTTTACCGTCATTCCCTTCCCCCTCCAGTCCTATAAGGTTGGTGAAAAATCGCTGCCTTGATCGATGATGGAACGCGCAAACATAGAGGCTGATGAAACAAGCTTTTCGACTTGAGAAACGGTTCCGGTAAGCGGT
Source organism: Geobacillus sp. B4113_201601 (assembly GCF_001587475.1). NCBI lineage: Bacteria > Bacillati > Bacillota > Bacilli > Caryophanales > Anoxybacillaceae > Geobacillus > Geobacillus sp. B4113_201601. Next base: position 25,434 of record NZ_LQYX01000074.1, on the reverse strand, counting down.
TGCGCGAGTCAATCACCGGCCTCCGATAAGCCATTCAAACACGATCTGCCGGCCAAGAGCGCAGCCAGCTCGCCTCATTTCTCCGTCGACAACCGCGGGAAAAACCGGCCAAGCCGGATCGCTTCCCCGCCTTCGGGTCCGAACGATCTTCCAGCCGTCTCCGGTCCAGTATCATCGTGGTTTTCCATCTGTTGTCAACGTACCATATCAAAAAAAAGAAGTCAAAATGTTTCGTTTGTCACCATTTGTTTTCGATTCGGCAACAAAAAGTTTAAATTTTTCGTGAATACGGGCAAACGGGTAGCATTTTTCCAGCCGTTTCGTGTACAATGGTAACAAACAGAGAAAGACATCTCTCATCTGCCAGCTGTCGGTTGTGCCATGCGAATGATGCTAAGATAGGGAGTGGTCTTTTGAAACCTTCCACACACCGGATGCTTACCCGGATCAAATCCGTGTATATGTACATTAGTGAAAAAGGAACGGTGACGACCCAGGAACTGGTTGAGGAGTTCGGCACCACCCCAAGAACGATTCAGCGCGACTTAAACGTGCTTATGTACAATGATCTCGTTCGCAGCCCGAGCAAGGGCAAATGGACGACCACCAACAAAAAAGTGCGCATTTCCTCTTGATCTGTTGGTGCCAAAAAGGCTGGCAAACGCGCCGCTTCTGGCCCGAACAGAGCGGAAATGGCGAGGAAAAACAGACGGCCCAAGCGCCTTCTCGCCTGCACTCCTTGTCCGCCTGACTGCCGGCCTGCGGGATGAGGCAAGATGAGAGAAGCAAGTCCTGACGAACGGAGATTCATTCCTTTTCCATAAAACAGGAACCCCTTGCTAGGTTCCTTTTTTTTCGTTGCTGTTCGGCCGGTACTGCTTCAGCAGCTTGATCTCTTCCTCCGTCAATTCGCGATATTCCCCCACCGCCAAATCCGGATCAAGGAAAAGCGGCCCCATCCGCACTCGCTTCAAATAGACGACGCGCTTGCCGACCGCTCGAAACATCCGCTTCACTTGATGAAACTTCCCTTCTGTGATCGTCAGCTCGACGTCCGAACGAAGGCCCGATCTCAACACGACGAGCTCGGCCGGCTTCGCTTCATAGCCGTCATCGAGCACGACACCGCGCCGAAACGCCTTCACGTCGTCTTCCGTCACCTCACCGTCGATGATCGCCACATACGTCTTCGGCACGTGCTTTTTTGGCGACAGCAGCTGATGAGCGAGCGCGCCGTCATTGGTGAGCAGCAGAAGCCCTTCCGTGTCTTTGTCAAGCCGTCCGACCGGAAACGGGGCAAACCGCCGATCCTCGTCCTCTAACAAATCAATGACCGTCTCCTCGACGGGGTCTTCCGTCGCCGAGACGACACCAGGCGGTTTGTTCATCAGCAAATAAATATACGGTTTATACTCGACCGGTTCTCCCCACACCGTCACGGTCTGCTCCTCCGGTCGCACTTTTGTTTTCGCATCGTGGACCGGTGCTCCGTCCACTTTCACGGCACCGGATTTCAGCAACTTCTTTACTTCCTTCCTCGTCCCGTATCCCATATGGGCGAGCAGTTTGTCAATGCGCAAATCCACAGGAACTCCCTCCAAAAAAACGGATTCTCTGGGCGTTCATCTAGTCCGCTTTCGCCTTGTTTCCATACACTATGAGGGAAACATACAGAAAGGGGTTTTGCTCATGAACGAATATTACCACGTTCCGGTGTTTGACAGCTATCGTCAACAACCGCCAGCCGGCCAATTCTGGCCCGGGTATCCCGGTGGGCCGTTTGCCGGTTGGGCGCGCCGCATCGAACGGCTCGAGCGGGCCGTCGAACGGCTCGACCGGCGGCTCGACCGAGTGGAAAGCCGCCTCGACCGCATCGAGCGCCGGCTCGGCCTCTCGTAAGCCGCATTGGTAACACGAAGGCGGGATGGTCTACCGCCTTCTTTTTCGTTGGGGCGGTGTTCCCAGCGAGGAATCGAAACTTCCCCATCGGTACATAAGAGACCGGTGATTAAATCGTGCATACTGCTTCCCGGCATAAGGGTGTCTAAAAAGGATCGGGATACCCTTTCTCAACACCATATATAGACTATGACATACTAATACACACTATATGTCGTGTCTTTCTTGAGAGAGGATCACCTTTTGGGTCATCCCCTTGCAGCACTGAAGGCATTGATTCATCGACCAAAGGAACGCGCTGTTTTTCACCAGCCTCATAAGGAAAAGGTTCCGCACATTTTTCACTTGCCGACGAGCTGTCGCCCTTCCTCCATCCAAGTCCCTCTAGGAGGCTGGTGATGTAGTGATACTACTGATTCCATCCATTTCTCAATGAGAGAAACTTTGCACAATCAGCTTTCTTTTTTGAATGAAAACGCCGCCGATTGGTGTTCGACAACCGTTTTTCCCCAGCTTTCTAGGAAGCGGCGTCGCTCGTTTTTCGGCGCCAAAACGCCCACCGCTCAAAACGGCGGCCAAACAAAGCCGCAAACAAGCCAGAACGAATGCTGAGAAACAAATAGACCGAAGCGCCTACCGCCATTCCGACAACGGCAAGAACGACCGATTCCCCTTTGCCGGCTCGATAGTCAAGCCATTGCCCGGCCAACGCCTCGGCGGCCGCCACAGCGAGCGACATCACCGCTGTCAATATGACCATAAAAGTAGCTCGTCGGAGAACAAAACGGTAGCGGTAACGAGCATACCGATGAATCACCCATAAATTGAACGCCACCGAAACCAAATAGCCAGCTGTCGTCGCGACAACGGCGCCAACCGTCCCCCACTTCATAATCAACAGCGTATTCAGCGCCCCTTTCACCAACAGTCCGGCCGCTAAGCTGACAACGGTAAACCGCTGTTGATTGATGCCCTGCATAATGGCGGCCGTGACGGAAAACAAAGCAAACAGCACCGCTGTTGGCGCATACCAGTGCAGCACTTGCTCCCCGAGCGGGTCGTAGCTGTAAAACGAACTGTACATCGGGCCGGCGAGCACGGCCATGCCGATCACCGCCGGCAACGTCAAAAACAAGAGCACTTGAAACGTCTGGTTCAAATATTGCCGCATCGCCTTCCGGTTTTGCTCGACGTGCGCTTTCGTAATCGCCGGGATGAGCGCCGAGCTGAACGATGTCGCCAACGTCACCGGAATGATGACGAGCTTTTGCGCCCACATGTTCAGCACGGAATACGCATGTTCCGATACGTGCCCGCGCCCGGCTGCCGCCATGGCGTGATTGAACGTAAATTGATCGACCAACTGATAAAGCGACATCGCCAAGCCGACGAGCACAAACGGGATGGAAGAAAAAAGCAGCTCGCGATACATGGCGCGCAGTGGCACATGCACTTGATCGCGGCTCTGTTCCAAAAGCGATCGCAAATGCTCGCGCCGCTTCCACCAATACACAAGCAGCACCGCCAGTCCTCCGATCGCCCCGACAAACGCGGCAAACGTCGCCGCGCTTACAGCGGTCACGATCGAGCCGTCCCACCAGCGCAAAATGACATAACAAGCCCCAAGCAAAAACGCGATGCGCAACACTTGCTCGATGACTTGCGACAGCGCCGTCGGCCCCATCGATTCATGCCCTTGAAAAAAACCGCGGATCAAGCTCATCACCGGGACGATCACAAGGGCAAAACTGACCGCGCGGATGACGGCCGTGACATCGGCGACCGAATTGACGTTCGTTTTCGCGTCAATGACATATGGCGCCAAAACCGGAGCCAACGCGTACAACACAAGCCACGAAACAACCCCGCTCGCGAGCATGAGCGCAAGGCCGGAGCGGAACAGCGTATAGCCGACCCGGTACTCCTCGAGCGCGTTATATTTGGAGACAAATTTCGAAACAGCGACCGGTATGCCGGCCGTTGCCAAGCTTAAAAAAATTTGGTACGGCACATAGCCGTAGCCATACAGCGCCCCGCCGCGCTCGCCGACGAGGTGGTAAAACGGAATAACGTAAAACAAGCCAAGCAGGCGGGAAATCATCACGCCAGCGGTCAAAATAAACGTGCCGCGCAGCAGCTTCGATGTTGACATACAATCCCTTCCCTAACCGTGGACGTTGAAAATCACAACATTTGTATTTTATCATAGTTGTCAATGGAACGAAAAACATTGTCTCCTGTGGACAAACGAAAGGATGGAATCAACATGGGGCATGACGTCATCGTTATCGGCGGCGGTCCATCCGGGCTGATGGCGGCCATCGCGGCCGGCGAATGCGGGGCGGACGTGCTGCTGCTGGAAAAAGGGACGAAACTCGGGCGCAAGCTGGCCATCTCCGGCGGCGGCCGCTGCAATGTGACGAATCGGCTGCCGATCGATGAAATCATCCGCCACATCCCCGGCAACGGCCGCTTTTTGTACAGCGCCTTTTCCGTCTTTAACAACGAAGACATCATCCGCTTTTTCGAACGGCTCGGCGTGCCGCTGAAGGAAGAAGACCACGGCCGCATGTTTCCAAAAAGCGACAGCGCTCAATCGGTCGTCGAGGCGCTCATCACCGAACTTCACCGGCTCGGCGTCCGCATCCGGCTCGAAACGCCGGTAGGCGATATCCTGTACAAGGGGGGAAAAACGATCGGCGTCAAGCTGAAAAGCGGGGAAACGATCGGCGCTACCGCCGTCGTGGTCGCCGCCGGAGGCAAATCGGTGCCGCAAACCGGCTCAACAGGCGATGGCTATCCTTGGGCGGAAAAAGCCGGTCATACGGTAACGGAGCTGTTTCCGACCGAAGTCCCGATCGTATCGAACGAACCGTTCATCCAAGCGCGGACGCTCCAAGGCCTGTCGCTGCGCGATGTGGTGCTTGGCGTCTTAAAACCGAACGGCAAACCGATCGTGACCCATCGGATGGACATGCTGTTCACCCATTTCGGCATCTCCGGCCCCGCCGCTCTCCGCTGCAGCCAGTTTGTCGTCAAAGCGCTGAAAAAGGCGGCGAACGGCGCCGTCGCCATGAGCATCGATGCGCTGCCGGACGTCACGCGAGAAGAACTGTTTCAACACCTAGCCCAATTATGCAAAGAAGAGCCGAAAAAAGCGGTGAAAACCATCGCCAAAACGGTGCTGCCGGAGCGGTACGCCGTCTTTTTGCTGGAACGAAGCGGCATCGACCCGCAAGCGGCCGCCGGCACGGTCAGCCATGAGGCATTGCGGGCGTTCGTCCGCTGCTGCAAACAGTTTACGTTTCACGTCCACGGCACGCTGCCCATCGAAAAAGCGTTCGTCACTGGCGGCGGCGTATCGGTGAAAGAAATCGAACCACAAACGATGGCCTCCAAACGCATGGCCGGGCTTTATTTTTGCGGCGAAATTTTGGACATCCACGGCTACACCGGCGGCTACAACATCACCGCCGCCCTAGTGACCGGCCGGCTCGCCGGCATGAACGCCGCCCGCTATGCGTTAGAGGCGAAAACCAGCCGAAGCGAATCACCGGTGCAGACAGCCGATTGACAGTGTCGAGATAGACGTAATCGTCATCATAAGTGGCGCCATATCGGTAGTAAACAGCCGATTGGTAGTGTCAAGATAGACGGATTTTCGACGAATGATGGGAATCACAGCTGATTGACAACAGCCAAACGAGGCGCAGCCGCTTTCCCACCGATGGAGCGGACAACGGCCGGCAAAAAGCAGGCCGCCAAGCCTGTTACAAAAAACTGGGCGTGTGTTTATGGCCGCTTTGCCACACGACCGGCAAAATCCGCCAAACTTCTTACAAAAAACTCGGCGTTCCGGCCCCACCTGCAGCCGGGGCGGCCCGGCCCATTACGTCCGGTAAATGACCATGGCGGAAAAGCAATAAATTTGCTCGCCTTCTGACTCCATGGCTGCCACGCTGTATTTGACGTCAATCAGCTGCCCATCTTTTAAGCGAGCTAAAAAATCGTTGACCGCCGCTTCCAAATCTTTTTCGTGTTCTTTATCAAAAACTTTGACTTTGTACATCCTATCCCTCCCGTTTTTTGCTTTGCACGCGCCAAGCCAGGCGGGCTTACGAAACATTTCTCCTTACAGCGGCATAGTCCTGCCGACAAACGACCGGAAATAGAAAGGGGGGCCCGCAGAATGGGAACCCCCTCTTTCACTAGACCGCTGCTTTCCGTGAAAATGCCGAACTGGCGCGAGATTTTCATCCCCGGGCGGAGGGCAGATCGTGCTGCCCATGGATCTTTTCTGAGACTTGTCTTTCATACACAGAGATCGTCCTTGACGGAGAGACGCGACGCTCCGCACTTTTCCAAGTCTCGTCTTTAATACACCCCAACCGCATTGAACGCCTGTTTCACCGAGCTGACTTCTTGGCTCGCTGAACCGTACAGATCGGCGGCCGCTTGGATGCAGGCGGCGCGCAGCTGGCTGAAGTTTGACGTCGGCGTCAAATAATAGACGAGCGCACGGTAGAAGATTTTCCCCATTTTGTCGCGGCCGATGCCGGTGACGCTGACTCCGTAGTGCGTGCCGCCTTGGCTAAGCAAATAGGCAGCTTTGTTAATGATACCGCTGTTCGTATGGACGCCGCCGTTATCTTGTGTGCCGGTATAGCGTTTGGAATAATGATCCGGGTCCCCGTATTTCGCCGGGTCGGACATAGACCGGAGCGCATCGCCGGCAATGCCCGGCGTATAAATGTCTTCGCCGATTTCCCAATCGGGATTGCGGTTTGCGTAAAATTCAACCAGCGTCCCGAAAATATCGGAAATCGCTTCATTGATGGCGCCGGATTCATTTTGATACACAAGACCAGCTGTGTAATCGGTCACGGCGTGGGTCAGCTCATGGGCGACGACGTCAATGCCGCCGGAAAACGGCAAAAACGTTTGCCCGTCGCCGTCGCCATATACCATTTGCGATCCGTTCCAAAACGCGTTGTTGTAGCGGCTCCCATAGTGAACGGTCGAGCGGATGGCGGCGTTGTTGCCGTCATAGCTGAGCCGGCCATGCACGTTTTTATAATAGTCATAGACCACTCCGGCGTAATAATGTGCATCCACTGCAGGAGCGTCATAGCTAGCAAAAAACTGGTTGTCGCTATCGGCCCACAAGCTGCCGGGCAGTGTCGTCCGGTTGCGCCCGTCATACGTGAAAATGCCGTTGCCGCGCGTATTGTCTTGCAAATAGTAATAGCCGTAAGAAGAAGAATACGTCGTGTTGATCGATTTTTGATCTCCCAACACCCCGCGCCCGGTGCCGACCGTTGACGTGCCTGCCACTGTCTGCCCGCCGCCCGGCTTCGCCTCGTCCAGCTCGTTCCATTTATTCAACACCGCGCCGCCGGCGGCATCAATGAGGTAGACCCAATTGCCGGGAGACGGGTCCAAAAAGCGAACGTTCACTTCATAAGCGAGATGAACGGTATCGCTAGTTGGATAAATCACAAGCCGCGTCGGGTTCCCCTGCTCTTTGACCGGTGATGCCCCGATGGAAGCGGCGACATCCCGTTCGGCAATCGCTTCCGCTTCCTGCGATGAAATGGTCTTTCCGCGCTTCCAGTGTTTCTCCACATCTGGAATGAGCGTACCGGAGAGAGCTGTCAACGCACCGGCTTTGACATGGGCCACCAAGACGGCACCAAACACCGGAATGCCTTGATACCGCTGTTCAAACCGCATGACCGTATGGCCGAGATCATCCGTCTGCTTGCTGAGCAGAACCAGCCGCTCCGCCGCCCGGCCGCCGAGGCGGAACGTTCCCGCCTGTTCATCGATATAGCGGTATACTAATGTTTGTGGATCAACAGCGTTGTCCTTCGCCAACGTTCCAGACATAAAGGACGGCGTTTCCCATTCGCTCCACACTACGGAGTCGCTTTTTGGCGCCGCTCCTGCTGGTGTAGCGATTAGGCCGAGCGCCAATCCAACCATCCCGAGCATCGTCCGCTTTTTCATTTCCCTCTTCCCCTTTCGTTTTGATAATTAACTATGTCATTCATTTTAATCAAATTCGTCTATTTTGAGTATTGGGAAAATAAAGACCTGCGAGCGGGATTCATCGCGTCTTCCCCCTTCCTCCGTTTCCTTCGCTGCGCCATGGGTCCTATGTCTGAAGAAAGGCGTCCGGAGCGGTTGCGATGAAACCCGGTCCGTACCGTTGCTTGTTCCCACCTTTCTCCATGCCCGGTTTTCCTCGTTGTGATGAAACCGAGTCCACACCGTCGGCAGCGAATGGCCGGCTTCCGTCAAAACCCGTTCATAAGCTGGGCCTGACCCAAAAAGTTGTCTGCCTTCAAGATCGTCACAACCGATCGCGCGGCAGAAGCCGTCAGCACGTATAGATAGCAACGAAAGAGGGGGAGCCCGATCTTTTTGGAACATCCTCGGGCTGCCTACGTCGAATCGAACGTTACCCTTGCCGCGCTGCCGCCGGCTGTTCCCAACGGGCGAAATCGTTCGGAGCCACGGCAAAAAATCGGCCGCCCGTATTCTCCCGATCACCCCCGGAAACTTAGGACAGCCTTTTTCACCGCTCCTTTGCACCCGTCCGCACTAGGAACGGAACGCTCTCTTTTTTCGCTCCGTGCTTCTAGAACAGCCCGCTGCTCATCACACAGTCAAAAACAAACGTCCGCTTAGCGAGCGATCACAGTCGGCGGCGGATGCTCGTCTTTCGCCGCTTCCTTGACCCCGATTCCATGGCCAAAGCCCGCAGCGAGGCCGAGGGCGGCCAAAGCGATGATCAGAACGATCCGCTTTTTCACGCCTTTCACCTCCTTTCACGTGCCCGTTCGTCTTCGCAACAGTTCGCAGCTCAATCGGTAATAGTGGGCCGCCTGTTTGTATTGGCGGGCGCGGGCGTAGTAATCGGCCAAATAGCCGGCGTATTGGGCGGCGTCTTCATACTCTTTTCGTTTTTGAAAATACGGAATCGCTTCGTGTTTCAGCAGCCGCTCGAACTCTTCCCCTTCCCCGGCGAGCAACAGCCGGTAGACGGAAAAATGCAAATAGTATTCGTAGTGTTCGGTCATGCCGTTTTCCGTCTGCTCAAGCAGCTGCCATCCTTCTTCCGCGGTCGACAGCGCCTTGCGATAGTTTTGCGCGGCATAATGCTCGCGCAAAAGCGCCAAAAACGTAATCAGCCGGTCGGCCAGCGGAGCGTCCGACTTGTACACGAGGCTATGCTCGTAATGCTGCACCGCCTCGCGGTATTGTTTTTTCATCGCCTTCAAATGGCCGAGGTTATGCTCGACGATGCCGATCAGCAGCCGATCGTTGGCGAGCTGCGCTGCCTTCTGCGCCAACAGGCAGCAGTCGATCGCCTGATCGATTTCCCCGCAGCGCCGGTAGCAAATCGCCAGCAGCACATGGCATTCGGCCCCGCGCCGCAGTTCATACTCCGCTTGGCTGAGGGAAAGCGCCCGCTCCGTGTAGCGGATGCATTGGAACACTTTCCACAGCCGGCTGTACGCGAGCGCTAACAAATACGACAAATCCGCTTCTTCCCAATTCGGCTTCCTTTGTGTCCCCAATAATGCTTCTGCTTTTTGATAGAAGTGCAAAGCATCGTCATATTTTTCTTGGCAATAAGAAAGCAGGCCAAAAAATTTCCAATAATAGTAGCGCATCGGTTCATCGAGCGCCTCGTACCATTCGCGCACGCTCCGCGCCGCCGCTTCCGCCCCTTTCAAGTCGCGCAGCAGCAGCAAATATCGAATGCGCATCAAATGAAAATAGATCATCGCCTCGGCATCTCCGGATTCGCTGCACTGTTGCCGGACGGCGGCGTATTGCTCCCTTGCCGCGGCCACGTTTTTGTCCGTCATCGCCTTATACCACGCCATGACCGATTCAAACCATCCGGGTGCTGTGCCGCTTTGGCCGCGGTGAATGCCGAGCCGGCGAAACAGCAATTCAATGACATCTTCTCCCGGCATCGCTTGATTGTTCTCGATTTTCGATAAATACGAAACCGAGATAATTCCTTCCGCTGCCTCCTCTTGGGTCATTCCTTTCATCAGCCGAGCAAGCTTCAAGCGGTCGCCTAGTTTCAAACAGCATCGACCCCTTCGGTCTTTTTTTACTGAACATTATATCTTTTCTTTCTTCTCCCTTCTATCACCCTTTAGCACTATAAGGAAAAATTTGTTCTTCAGCATAGCGGTGATGAAATAAAGAAGACCCCCTCCATTCGGTGGTTGCCATGCCAAATAAAAGGTTCATCACCAAAACGTGTACTTGCCAGACGGTGCACTTCTCTTGAAGGTGTATGCAAAAAATGTTTTGTTTCCTATTTCTTTTGTGGATACAACGTTTGGTGAGGAGCCTAAAAATGATCCTTCGGTTGAAAATCGGCCAAAATAAAAACCTAAAGAATGCTGATTGTCGAACATCCTTTGGGTTTGCTTTTTTAGGGATCTGGTAATTTAAGGGGGCAAACCGTCTATCCAGCTCTTTTCGCAAATAGAAAAGCCCTGTCGCATCAGGAGCGCCGTTCAAACGCTCCCCCGTTGCCGAAGAGAAACAACCGTTTTTCACCAACCATTTAGGAGGGCGGTGATGAAAGGGATGGGTTGCTTCACCGCCTTGTTTCTCAAATAGAGAACCCTTGTGGCATCGGTTTCTCGTTTCACGTCATCCGCCGTGGGCTAGGGGCGATTGCTGTTTTTTACCAATCATTTGGATTTCGGGATGTAATACCACTTTTCCGACAGCCCCGTTGTTCCCTTCGCGAGCCGCGGTGCCGAACCGCGTTTCCGCCGAGCGGAAAACGGCGCCATTACTGCTTCGGCGCCGTTTCTCCTTCCCACTCGAGCATGCCGCCGGTCATGTTGCGGACGCGATAGCCGAGCTCCTGCAAGTAGCGGCAGACGTTTTCGCTCCGCCGTCCGGAGCGGCAGACGAAAATATATTCTTCATCGCGGTCGAATTCCGCAAGCCGGTCAGGGATGTCGCCCATTTTGATATGCTTCGCGCCGGGGATCATGCCGAGGGCGACTTCCTCATCCTCGCGCACATCGACAATGTTCAGTTTTTCACCGCGCTCAAGTTTTTCCTTCACTTCGGCCGGCGTAATTTCCTTGATTTCTTCCATAGCCGATCAGCCCCTTTCTCTCGCGTTTTCGACAAAAGACGGCGGTGAAGGCGTCGATTCCTCCCTGCTTGCGCTAGCTAGGCGGAAACTAGTTTCAGATGATCGTTCCTTCCCGCCGCGTGCGCCGCCTCAAGGCGGGCGGCCGCTTTTCCATCAATTAGCGACGATATTGACGAGCTTGCCGGGGACGGCGATCACTTTGCGCACCGTTTTGCCGGCAAGCTGCTCTTTGATTTTTTCATCGGCGAGCGCCCGCTCCTCGAGCGCTTCTTTCGATAAGTCCGCCGGCACGTTGAGCTTGGCTCGCACTTTGCCGTTGATTTGGATGACAATTTCGACGACGTCTTCGACCAGCTTCGCTTCGTCATACGCCGGCCATGGTTCATAGGCGATCGTGTCCGTGTGGCCGAGCTTTTGCCACAGTTCTTCGCCGATGTGCGGGCAAACCGGCGACAAGAGCTTGACGAACCCTTCCATGTATGCTTTTTTCATTTGCTCCGCCTTATACGCTTCATTGATGAAGACCATCAGCTGCGAAATGGCGGTGTTGAAGCGCAAGGCTTCGTAGTCTTCCGTCACTTTTTTCACCGTTTGATGATAGACGCGCTCAAGTTGGTCGTTCGCCGGCTCGTCGACGATGTTCGGGTTCAATTCCCCACTCTCAGTGACAAACAGCCGCCAGACGCGGTCAAGGAAGCGGCGCGCCCCGTCGAGCCCTTTCGTCGACCAAGCGATCGACGCCTCGAGCGGCCCCATGAACATTTCGTACAGCCGAAGCGTGTCAGCCCCATGGCTGTCAACGATGTCATCCGGGTTGACGACGTTGCCTTTTGATTTGCTCATTTTTTCGTTGTTTTCGCCTAAAATCATCCCTTGGTTAAACAGCTTTTGGAACGGCTCTTTCGTCGGCACGATGCCAAGGTCATAGAGAAACTTATGCCAGAAGCGGGCGTAAAGCAAATGCAAGACGGCGTGCTCCGCCCCGCCGATGTAAACGTCGACCGGCAGCCATTGTTTCAGTTTTTCTGGATCGGCAAGCTGTTTGTCGTTGTGCGGGTCGATGTAGCGCAAATAATACCAGCAGCTTCCCGCCCATTGCGGCATCGTGTTCGTTTCGCGCCGCCCTTTTTTGCCCGTTTTCGGGTCGACGACGTTAACCCATTCGTCGATGTTGGCGAGCGGCGACTCACCCGTTCCCGACGGACGGATTTCATCCGTTTTCGGCAAGACGAGCGGCAGTTCCTCTTCCGGCACGGTCGTCATCGTTCCGTCTTCCCAATGGATGATCGGAATCGGCTCCCCCCAGTAGCGCTGGCGGCTGAACAGCCAGTCGCGCAGCCGGTACGACACTTTTTTCCGCCCTTTGCCGTGTTCCTCAAGCCACGCGATCATTTTTTCGCTCGCTTCCTGCTTGTTCAAGCCGTTCAAAAACTCGGAGTGGATGTGCTCCCCGTCGCCGGTGTACGGCCCGTTTTCAATATCGCCGCCAGCGACGACTTCTTTGATCGGCAAATCGAACGTTTTCGCAAACTCGTAGTCGCGCTCATCGTGCGCCGGCACGGCCATGATCGCCCCCGTACCGTAGCCCATCAACACGTAGTCGGCGATCCAAATCGGAAGCCGATCGCCAGTCACTGGATGGATGGCGTACGCGCCGGTGAACACGCCCGTCTTTTCTTTCGCCAAATCGGTGCGCTCGAGATCGCTTTTGCTTTGCACTTCTTTCAAGTAGGCGGCAACGGCCGACTTTTGCTCCGGCGTGGTGATTTTCTCGACAAGCGGATGCTCGGGCGCCAAGACGGTGTACGTTGCGCCAAACAGCGTATCTGGCCGCGTCGTAAACACCGTGAACGTCTCGTCATGGCCGTCGACGGCGAACTCGATTTCCGCTCCTTCCGAACGGCCGATCCAGTTGCGCTGCATCTCCTTGATGCTTTCCGGCCAGTCGAGCTCTTCCAAATCCTCGAGCAGCCGGTCGGCATAAGCCGTAATTTTCAACATCCATTGCCGCATCGGCTTGCGGATGACCGGATGTCCGCCGCGCTCGCTCCGGCCATTGATCACTTCCTCGTTCGCCAGCACCGTGCCGAGCGCCGGGCACCAGTTGACCGGCACCTCGTCCATGTAGGCGAGCCCTTTTTCGTACAGCTTTAAGAAAATCCATTGCGTCCATTTGTAATAGTTCGGGTCGGTCGTGTTAATTTCGCGATCCCAGTCGTACGAAAAGCCAAGCGACTTGATTTGCCGGCGGAAGTTGTCGATGTTTTTTTGCGTAAACTCGGCCGGGTCGTTTCCAGTATCGAGCGCATACTGCTCGGCCGGCAGCCCGAACGCGTCCCAGCCCATCGGATGAAGGACGTTATACCCTTGCATCCGCTTCATGCGCGCCAAAATGTCGGTCGCCGTATACCCTTCCGGATGGCCGACGTGCAAGCCGGCGCCGGACGGATACGGGAACATGTCGAGCACGTAAAACTTCGGTTTGTCGTCCTCATCGGGCGTGCGGAACGTTTTGTTTTTCTCCCAATAGTCCTGCCATTTTTTTTCGATTTCCCGGTGGTTGAAGCTCATCGCAGCACTCCTCCTATCAAGATTCTGCTTCTACTTGCATCATGGACGAAAGTATGTACAAAAAAACCTCCCATCCCTATGCAAAGGGACGAGAGGCGCGCTTCCCGCGGTACCACCCTTTTTGGCGCGCCCATGGCGCACCCGCTTTGCTCCTTAACGCAGATTCACGGCCGACGTTAGTAGGCAGCGCCGTTCGCGCCGGCAACTCCGAGGCGAGTTCACAGGCTGGCTTCGGTTGACTCGCACCGACCGTCAACTCTCTGCTGTCCGCCAAGCCCGCTACTGCTCCTCTTCACCGCTGTTCGCTTCATTGACGTTTTCGTTACATACGAAATGACAAATTTAATTATTATTTTAAAAAATTTGTCGAGCGATTGCAAGCCGAAACTTATGGGACTGGTGATGAAATCGTGCATCCCGCTTCTTGGCATCGTTTCTCAACTAGAAAAACCTTGCATCATCGAGCAAAGGAAACCGCTGTTTTTCATCAGCCTTCTATACGGTTGCCGCCGTTTTTTCTTCAGTCTCCCGCGCCGACTTCGGCAGCCAACGGTCGTACAACAACGCGGCTGCCGCTGCCAACATGGCGAACCCGACAAGCAATCCGATGGTGACGATCAGCAAAAACGCCGCATAAAGCAGCGAATTGGCTAAAAACACGAACGAGAACGAATACGAAGCGACGAGCCCGCCGAGCGCCGAACCGATGGCAACGGCCGACGTTTTGCGCCACATACAAGGCATTGAACGCCCGCCGTCCCCCTTCCGGCCAAAGCGCGCCGGCATACGCCGAGGCCACGGGAAACACGATGCCGCTGCCGATGCCGATAAGCGCCAAAAACACCGCGTAATGCGGCCAACCGTGCCAGACGCTCAAGCCGGCCGAAGCCGCCATCGTCACACAAGCGCCGAGCAAGAGAGCGCGAAACCCGCCAATCCGGTCAAACAAAACGCCGCCGATGAGGCTGCCGATGACGCTCCCCCCGGAGTTAAGCATCAGCACCGCTCCCACCACCGCCAGCGTGGTCAAGCTGTTCATGCAAATAAATCGTATTGAGCGGCCATAAAAAAGACCCGCCTGTCACGTTGAGCGCCATGCCAACGAGCAGCCACCAAAGCGCGCGGGGCATCAATCATCATCCTTTTCATCCGTTTTCTTTTGACTCCCGAAATAATTGTAGGAGAAAACCGGGAAAAAGCAATCAAAAAAAACGCGCAACCATATCAACGAGCAAACGACAGGGCCGCCTTGCGCCAACATCCCCGCCGACGTTCACCCAAAAATTCCATGGGCAACGTCTTGCCCTCCACTCCAAGATGAACACCAGAATTTTCACAGAAACGTTCCATAGGCAGCGCGATCTGCCCTCCACCCGGGGAGAAAAATCCGCACTAGCTCAGCATTTTCACAGAAAACCGACGGGCCATGCCTCCGCTTTGGGATGAACATCACCGCTTGCTGCACGACATTTTTTACGAAAAAAGGCGGCTTGATGGCCGCCCGCGGTCAGGAATGACTCACCCGTTGCGCTGCTTGGAACGGATTGGCTGTCCGCCCGTTTGTTCGTACTGCTTTTTGGCCAATTTGACCGGGTCGAACTCTTGACCGAGCTCGAGATCGTTATTGTTCCGTCCGTTGCGCGTTTTTTGTTCCGGATTGGTTTGCTTGAGGCGTCGCTTCATATCGTGTCCCTCCTCGTTGCTGTTTCCCCGTCGTTTTCGGTTTTCTCTTAGTGGGTCGTCCCTTTGCCGCTCGTCTCAGCGGTCAAGCAAAATCATTTCGTTTTGCAGCTGCTCAAGCTGGAGCCGCATCCGGTGCAGCTGTTCGCGCTGCTGGGCGTTGCAGCTGCGGGCGAGGTGCGCCAAATCGAGCACCGTTTGCTCGAGCATTTGCTGGGCGTTTGTATATTCTGTGAGGTTGTAATGCTCTTGCTTTTGCGCTTCGGTATATTGTTCTTTCGCAAAGCGAATGACATCTTCACAGCGCTGCAAAAACTCTTCCACCGATTGTCGTGTCGCCATGCGTTCACCCCTTTTCATCATCTTCCCTCATGTTTACTATGCGCCGCCTGCGGCCGTCGTATCACGCCAATGATTGGCAGGCGACCGATCACCGCGATGGTGTGACCGGCAATCGGCCGCCCTAGTCGTGCTGACACGCCCCGCGGTCGTTGAGGTTCTCTCAATAGCCACCGGCGAAGGACGGCGACGGGATTCGAGCATCGGCAGTCGCTTTTCCCCGCAGTTTTTGCTACAATGCCGACATCGGGCCTTCATCTCGCTTGATCCGCGCTAAGCGGTTCGCCGCTTCGAGACAGCGGACGGCCGAGCCGGACGGACAGCCGTCTGCCATCCGCCCGAGCGTCAACGATCCATCGATCACAAGGAGGACCAACCGATGGCATTGATGAACATTTTGCCGTTTGCCCGTTTTTTGCTCAACCAAGCGATTCAAGAGGGCGACATCGCCATTGACGCAACGGTCGGCAACGGCCATGATACCGTCTATCTCGCGCAACGCGTCGGCGGCAGCGGCCATGTTTTTGGCTTTGACATCCAACGCGAAGCCATCGCCGCGGCGGCCGCCCGCCTCGCCGAACACGGGCTGCGCGAGCGGGTAACACTGTTAGAGCGAAGCCATAGCGAGCTGCTTGTCGCGCTTCCCGTTGATGTGCACGGGCGGATCGCCGGCGCCGTGTTCAACCTCGGCTATTTGCCCGGCGGCGACAAACAGATCGTCACCCAACCGGAATCGACGATCGCTGCGGTCAGCCAGCTGCTTTCCGTCATGAGGCCGGGCGGCGTGATCGTCCTGGTCGTCTACCATGGTCATCCCGAAGGAAAGTGCGAACGGGACGCGCTTCTTGATTACGTCCGCTCTCTTGATCAACGGCGCGTCCACGCCTTGAAATACGAATTCATCAATCGGCAAAACGATCCGCCGTTTTTGCTGGCGCTGGAAAAGCGGGAAGAGGAAAACGGGCAACCGGCCGGCGAGCGCTAAACCGCGCTGCTCTGCCCTCTTCTCGTTCTCTTTCATCCCACCGGCGCAGCGAGCGGAAACGAAGCGTGAGCCTCCAAAGCGAAAAAACGGGGGAGACGGGCTCAGACCAACAAAGTTCCCTTGTCCAAACCGGCACCTCGACACAAAAACGGCCGCCCTTATGAAAAGGACAGCCGTTTTTGTGTACCTTGCCAAAAGCGATAAGCCTTGCCGTTCCAGTAAAAAAACTGCGACGCCGCCCCGCCGGCACGGACAAGCCGGCGCGCCAGCCGGCGCAAACCGCGCTGCTTTTTCACCTTGTCATCCGATAAATAAAGCCCAAGCAGCCCGCGGTGAATGAGGCGGTGAAATTCACCGTGCGGCAGCCCGCTCACCTGGCGATCGGCTTCTTCGATGAAATGGCAAAGCCGCTCGAGCATCACCGTTTCATTCGGGTAGTAAAAACAAAAATTCAAATCGCCGCCTTCGCGGTCCTCTTCTTGGTCGATCAAATAATCAAGCAAGATGTGCAACCCTTGAATGTACGGAAAATAGCCGTCGCGCACGCGCCGTGCCATCTCCGGTGGCAACGATTCGCCAAACGCATAGGCGACAAGGCAGAAAATGCCGAGCGTCGAGCCAGAGCAGGCGGAAAATTCGTACCACTCCATCGGCGGCAACGAATCTTTATGCTGGGCAAACCATTGCACAAGCCGCGGCACGCGCTCACGGGCGTCGACATGTTTATGCACTTGCAAGTCGCAATAATACCCGGCCAATTCATGCAAAAACGGAGCGATCGTTTCATAGTGGCGAACCGTTCCGAGCACTTCTTGGCACGTGCGCACGAGCGCCGGCAAGTAGCCGCCGTCTTCCTGTTCGCGGCGATGGCGGTAATAGTTCGACGGCTCGGCCCCAAGCGTCAAGGCGTCCGGCATCGATTCATGCAAGGCGCGAAAATCGACCGGATCGAGCGAAGTGCTGCGATCGCACAAATTATCCAAATAGTCGCTGATGGTCTGATAGGCGACGATAAAACGGACGCACGGCTCGATTTGTTCCCCGGCTAAAAGCGCCAAAATCGCTCCGCCTTCGCAATGAAACGTTTTCGCCGCGATGCTGGCGAGCGCTTGCCGCCGCAGTTCCGGATCGGGGATTTGCTCGGCTCGGCGCCGCCAGCCGGCCAGTTCGCGGTGGACAAGCGGAAACACGTCACGGTACACCATTTTCAGCAATGCAATCGGATGGGTCGGGATCTTCAATCGGGCTCACCTCGGGCGCAAAAACAAATGCTTTGTCTATTAGTATTGCCAGCCCCACCGCCTTCACAAACCGCCGCAGTGCGCGTTCATCGGCGAGCGGGGACGCATAAACTACATCATTCACATCGACAAGCGCGTGCAAAACAGCGGGATACCGTTGTACAATACTTGATGAACAAGATTGCCATAGAAAGGAACGAACGACGATGATTTATCCGTACAAAGGCAAAACGCCAATCATTGCTCCATCCGCCTTCATCGCCGACTATGTGACGATCACCGGCGATGTCACGATCGGCGAGGAGACGAGCGTCTGGTTTCACACCGTCATCCGCGGCGACGTGGCGCCGACGATCATCGGCAACCGGGTCAATATCCAAGATAACTCAATTTTGCATCAAAGTCCAAACAATCCGCTCATCATTGAAGACGGCGTGACCGTCGGCCATCAAGTCATTTTGCACAGCGCCATTGTTCGCAAAAACGCCTTGATCGGCATGGGATCGATCATCCTCGATGGCGCCGAAATCGGCGAAAGCGCGTTTATCGGTGCCGGCAGCTTGGTGCCCCCCGGCAAAACCATCCCGCCGAACGTGCTCGCCCTCGGACGGCCAGCGAAAGTGGTGCGCGAGCTAACCGAGGACGATTTCCGCGAAATGGAACGCATTCGCCGCGAATATGTCGAAAAAGGACAATATTACAAGGCGCTCCAGCAGCAGCGGACCAACCGGCCGTAACGAGCCGACTTCTTGCTCGGTCGCCAAGCCGCGCGACGGGACGCACACGAACCGCCAGAAGAACAAAGTCCGGATGGGCCATCAAGGCCAGCCGCGCCTTCTTGGCGAGACCACACTTCTTTTTCGAAGCAAGCGAACCATGAAAACGAACAAGAGGGCGGCCGGCTATCGCCTGCAGGCCACCCTCTTGTGTCTTTATTGCTTGCTCGCCAACGCCAGCGCTTGTTCTTTCAACAAGGCAGCTTTGTCGGTGCGCTCCCACGGCAAGTCGATGTCCGTGCGCCCGAAATGGCCGTAAGCGGCCGTTTGTTTGTAAATCGGACGGCGCAAGTCAAGCATTTTGATGATGCCGGCCGGACGAAGGTCGAAGTTGTTGCGCACGACTTCAATTAAAATGTCTTCAGACACTTTGCCGGTGCCGAACGTATCGATCGAAATCGAGACCGGACGGGCGACGCCGATCGCGTAGGCGAGCTGCACTTCGCACTTATCGGCGAGCCCGGCCGCGACGATGTTTTTCGCCACATAACGGGCCGCATACGCCGCCGAGCGGTCGACTTTCGTCGGGTCTTTGCCCGAGAACGCGCCGCCGCCATGACGGGCGTAGCCACCGTACGTGTCAACGATGATTTTCCGCCCCGTCAGCCCGGCATCCCCTTGCGGACCGCCGATGACGAACCGGCCGGTCGGGTTAATGAAGTAGTTCGTGTTCTCATCCAACAGCTCCGCTGGAACCACCGGCTTGATGACATGTTCTTTAATGTCACGTTCCATTTGGTCTTGAGTAATGTCCGGATGATGTTGCGCAGAAACGACGATCGTGTCGACGCGCACCGGTTTGCCGTTTTCATCGTATTCGATCGTCACCTGCGTTTTGCCATCGGGACGCAAATACGGCAACACGTCCGTTTTGCGCACTTCCGCCAAGCGGCGCGCCAAACGATGGGCGAGCGAAATCGGCAGCGGCATCAGCTCTTCCGTTTCATTGCAGGCAAACCCAAACATAAGCCCTTGGTCGCCGGCGCCGATCGCTTCAATTTCCTCATCCGTCATCTGACCTTCGCGCGCCTCAAGCGCCCGATCTACTCCCATCGCGATGTCCGGCGACTGTTCGTCAATCGACGTGAGCACGGCGCACGTGTCGGCGTCAAATCCGTATTTCGCGCGCGTATAGCCGATTTCGCGAACCGTATCGCGGACGATGCGCGGAATATCGACGTACGTCGACGTCGTAATTTCCCCGCTCACGAGCACCAGCCCGGTCGTGACGCTTGTTTCACAAGCAACGCGGGCGTTCGGGTCTTTTTCCAAAATGGCATCCAAAATCGCATCGGAAATTTGGTCGCAAATTTTGTCCGGGTGTCCTTCGGTTACAGACTCTGAAGTAAACAAGCGGCGTTTGGCTGACATTCGGCTCATTTCCTCCTCTTGACATCGTTGCTGGAGATACGGAACTCATTTCCCTTGGCAATATAAAAAAACCTTTCCTGTCACGGCGAGGAAAGGTCGTCGCAATCGTATTGCTTCCTTTCACTCTTATCGTTCAAGGACTGCGCCTTGCCACAGGTTAGCACCATTTCACACATGTACAGTTGTGACGGTTGCTGGGCTTCATCGGGCCTGTCCCTCCGCCGGCTCGGGATAAGAGTATCCGTTCAATGACTTATCATATCGCAACAAACGAACGGAAGTCAACCATACAAAACATTTTTTTATTGTTCAAAAAATGAGGAAAAATAAGTCCGAAAAACCTTCACAATTAGTATGGACTATTAATAAAAATGTGTTATACTATTTTCAAAAGTGATTCCAATAAAGAAGGCAGGTTTTGAACATGGGGATTGCCAATATGACGAATAAACTCGATCTCTTGCTGCAAAAACCGTACGTCCACCACCAACTGTCCGTCGCGGAACTCGTTGAAAAAGTGCTGCAGCGAAAGGAAGGCCGGCTGACGCATACCGGCGCCGTCGCCGTCACGACCGGCAAGTACACGGGGCGGTCGCCGAAAGACAAATACATCGTCGAAGAGCCGTCAACGAAACAAACGGTCGACTGGGGAACGGTCAACCAGCCGATGGCGCCGGAAACGTTTGAAAAACTGTACGACAAAGTGCTCGATTATTTGTTAAAACAAGAGGAACTGTTCGTCTTTAAAGGCTTTGCCGGCGCCGATCCGAAATCCCGGCTGCCGATTCAAGTCGTCAATGAATTCGCCTGGCACAACTTGTTCGTCCATCAGCTGTTCATCCGGCCGAGCGCCGAAGAGCTCGCCGCGCATGAACCGCAATTCACCGTCATTTGCGCGCCGAACTTTAAGGCGGATCCGGCGGTGGACGGCACGCGCTCGGAAGCGTTCATCATCATTTCCTTTGAACGCCGCGTCGTCCTAATCGGCGGGACGGAGTACGCCGGCGAAATGAAAAAATCGATCTTCTCGGTGATGAACTATTTGCTGCCGGAACAAGGCATCCTGCCGATGCACTGCTCGGCCAACGTCGGCCAGGAAGGCGACGTCGCCCTCTTCTTCGGCTTGTCAGGAACCGGGAAAACGACGCTCTCCACCGATCCGAACCGCCGCTTGATCGGCGATGACGAACATGGCTGGTCGAGCCGCGGCATTTTCAATATCGAAGGCGGCTGCTATGCGAAATGCATCAACTTATCGCGCGAGAAAGAGCCGCAAATTTTCGACGCCATCGGCTTTGGCGCCGTGCTCGAAAACGTCGTTCTCAACGACGCGACGCGGGTGCCGGATTACGATGACGGCACGCTGACGGAAAATACGCGCGCCGCCTACCCGCTTCAAGCGATCAAAAACATCGTCGACCCGAGCGTCGCCGGCCACCCGTCCACGATCGTGTTCTTGACGGCCGATGCGTTCGGCGTCCTGCCGCCGATCAGCAAACTGACGCGCGAACAGGCGATGTACCATTTCTTAAGCGGCTACACAAGCAAACTCGCCGGCACCGAACGCGGCGTCACCGAACCGGAAGCAACGTTCTCAACGTGCTTCGGCGCACCGTTTTTGCCGCGCCCGGCCGTTGAGTACGCGGAAATGCTCGGGCAAAAAATCGCCGAACACAACGTCCGCGTCTTTTTGGTCAACACCGGCTGGACAGGGGGGCCGTACGGCGTCGGCAGCCGCATGAAGCTCGCCTACACCCGGGCGATGGTGCAAGCCGCCGTCGAAGGGGAGCTCGACAACGTCGAAACGGTCAAAGATCCGATTTTCGGCCTCGCCATCCCGACCCGCGTCCCGGGCGTGCCGGATGACGTCCTGCAGCCGCAAAACACATGGGCCGACAAACAAGCATACGAACAAAAAGCAAAAGAGCTAGCGCAAAAATTCCGCGCCAACTTCCAAAAATTCGCCCACATCGATCCGTCCATCGAAAAACTCGGCGGACCGCTCGTTTAACAAGAACCCAGCCGGACAGGGAACCGTTCCCTGTCCGGCTGTTTTTTATTTCTTTCCTTTGCTTTGGACTCCGACACTGAATCCTTAAGCATTTCTGTACGTCGATCCGTTTCATTCGCCTCAAACAACCTCAAAACAACCGGACTCGATCAAACGCAATGGGCTTCTGTGTTTTCATTTGTCGCAATGGCCATTAGTTCTGTAAGGAATACGTAATGTCATCAAAAGATGGATGATTAATGAACTTGCGCATGATTTCTAAAGTTTTTACTCCCTGTTCCCCCAAGAATTGTGTTCTTGCCTCTATTTCTTCAACTGTTTTCCGCAAATCATCCATATACTTCTCAGAATTTTTAGAATCATTAAACAAGTGATAAAGATGCATAATTCCTATAGAAACTCCAGCAGCATGATATGCTCTGTCTAAAGGCCTTTTGATTTTCAAGATGGTTGATGTAACTAGAGCTTCTTCTTTTGCACATTCATTAGCATTAGGAAACATACAGTTAATCATATCATCCAAGAAGATACTTTGGTGGATAAACTCATGATAAATGGCCTCTGCATATTCAATGATTGACCAATCAGATTGAGGGTTTAACCATACTAATCCCATAACATTGGACACTGATCCTCCACCAAACAAATCTTTTTTTAAAATCAAAAAGGTACCAATAAGTGTATTAATTAAATCATACAAATCATTATGCAATACTTTGATCAACTTTAATGCTTTTTCAATTCTATCAGTAATTACTTCTTGCTCTTGTTGTGAATAAATGTGTTTATCGTTTTCCAAATCCTCTTTGTCAATCATACCCAAACTAAGTAATTTATTTTGCAATGTTTTATCAAAATATGTAACATGTATTTTTTCGTTTGAGTATGGAACAGGAACATCTTGAATATAATTTATGGCTTCAAAATATTTCTCTTTTAACGTGACACCTAATGGGAATTTCTTTCCACTTTCCTGCTCGACATAATTTTTTAGAATCTCGATATTCTCGATAATGTGTGATTTATGCAGAAATGGTAAAAAGATTTTTGATTCTGTCTGAACTATACTTGACATACTACTCCCCCTATTCACGGTATATTTATGGCTCTTCACCACAAAATACACTTGACAAAAAACGTTTTTCATAACGTCAAAAAGATCAATTTCCATTTTTTTGTTATTTTGTTCAACCGGGAGGGTCAATATCATGTTTGTTCCTAAAAGTCAAGTACATCTTTCACCCGAGTTCGACAGTTTTGAGGTCATTTTAGGCTCTTGGGTGATGTCCCCACGGGTGAAGGAGCGCTCCCCTTCCCATGGGTCGTAACCGTCGAGGTTGGACTTTTCGCGATGTTCCTGGAGCTAGTTGAGTTTTAGCGATCAACTAGCCCCATTTTTTTCATAAATTGAACAAACTACTTTGTCAAATGAATTTGCATTCTAAGTGGTTGTACTACAAGAGACATTTGTGCATTACTTTTTAAATAATGTTCAACATAACGTTTAATATTTTCGACATGCTTTTTATTCATGGAATAACACCTCCTTCTATTTGTATTAATTGCCATTTTAACAAAAAATGTATAATTACAACAATCAAAAAAATAAAATTATTCTATACCTATGGTGCTAATTGAGCGCTGATGCTCAACCAGCACCATAGAAATAAAAATGGACTCTAAACAGAATAAGGGGGAGGCTTCCATTGCTTCAGTATATCCATTCGCCTTTAGGAAATTGTTGAAAATCCATCCGCTTTCTTTCGCCTCCTCGCTTAGGGGCGCGACAAAAAGCTCGTTTTATCAAAAACTGAAGAGCTGGCTTTTGGTTCGTGTTTACGATTCCATTACCAATCGTTTCGATGATCAAAGAGAGGATTGAGGTCATGAAAAAGAAACCATTTCATTTCCTTTGGATCGGACAATCTTTCGCGAATTTCGGAGATGTGTTCTACATTGTTTCCGTTGTCTCTTGCCTATATCATTTGACATCGAAAGCCATGGCTGCCGCCTTAGTCCCTTTTTTCGTTACATTGTCGTTATTTATTAGTGGAATCGTCGCACCGATATTTTTCGAAAAATATAAACTAAAAACGTTATTGTCCTACGGACAACTGTGTAAAACATTTCTGCTGCTTTTTCTCTCGCTGTTTTTGCAATGGGGTGCGGAACATCACATTGCGATCGTTTACGTTTTTGTATCATTGATCGCTTTTTTAGACGGGATCAATAATCCGATTAAAAACTCCCTCGTTCCTTTTATAGTTTCCAAGGAGGAAATCTTGAAAGCCAACAGTTTTTTAAACACGTTAGACCAATTCATCAAACTTAGCGCATGGCCGATCGGGAGTTTGATTGTCAGTGCGGGATCGCCGTTCCTTTTAATCCATATCACCTTATTGTTCTATATCGTTTCAAGCATTCTCATGTTTCTGTTGCCTATACAAGAACATACAAAGAAGAATACGGTCCAAGACAAAGGCCTAAAGAACTTTCTCCTTTCGATCCGTCTAGGATGGGAATACACGTGGAGAAATGTGCACGCAAAATCGATTAGCTTCATGTCATTTTTTGAAGGAATCGGAAATGGCGTCTGGATTTCGGCCATCCTTTATATGTATGTGAAAGAACAATTACATGTAGGAGAGGAATGGTGGGGATATATTAACTCTGTTTTCTTTGGCGGCATGGTGATAGGGGGATTGTTAAGCGTTAAGTTTAGTCAATCGGTTGAAAAAAACCAGCAATTTTTTGTATTGTTTGGCCCGTTTTGTATCGCTATTGTCACACTGTTATTTGGCACAACGACGCACGGTGCGCTGGCGCTTCTGTATTCCGCCCTGTACGGGATCATCGAACAATGGAAGCTGATCTGTCTTCAGACGATTCTTCAAAAAAATGCCCGGATGGACGCTC
Source organism: Geobacillus sp. B4113_201601 (assembly GCF_001587475.1). Taxonomy (NCBI): domain Bacteria; kingdom Bacillati; phylum Bacillota; class Bacilli; order Caryophanales; family Anoxybacillaceae; genus Geobacillus; species Geobacillus sp. B4113_201601. The sequence continues at coordinate 497 of NZ_LQYX01000074.1, read as the reverse complement.
TGCCTCATGTTTTTGCCGTGCAGGGAGTCATTAGTTCCGTAACATTCGGAATTTCCACATTGTTAATGAGCTTTATCGCCGATGTTTACGGGATTCGTTTTTCATTTTATTTGTCTGTTTGCTGCTTTTTGATCAGCGGCTGGATCAGTTATCGTCAGCGGAAAATCTGGAGTTATAAGGAGAACCACATAGCCATCAAGTTAAGAAAACAGGAATAAATCTATGCCTCATTTGACCATCCTTTTGAAGACTTCATCATGTCTTAGAAAGGGTGGTTTTTTTGAAGACGTCCTTATCTCTCCAAGAGGAATGGCATTGTTTTTTAGAGGGATTACGAAGCGTGTGATCGTGCGAAGAGCTGGAACAGATGGCCCGAGACCATCGATTTATTCAACGAAAGGGGAAGTTGCGCGCCCATGACTTCGTGGCACTTTGCACATTTCTCCAAGAAGAAGGCGGTCAAAAATCATTGGTGCAGCTCTGCAGTGCTCTAGCTC
>NZ_LQYX01000017.1:0-1002 GCF_001587475.1 Geobacillus sp. B4113_201601 | reverse complement strand
ACCCGTGGTGCTAGATAAAATCGAGTAAGCATAAAAATAGCCCTTGCCTGCGGATCTCCTGTAGAATGAAAGTGCGACCCAACATTCGAAAGGAGAATCCCCATGCAAGAGCACTTTCATTTTACAACAGACAAAGCGAAAATTCAAAAACAATATGCAGCCATGTTCTTTTTTGTTTCTGCCCAGCTGTCACACATTCAATGCTATCTTCAACGCCGCAATCGTCATTTGGCGAAACAAGAAGACGCAGTGATCACTGCCATTCATCTGTTAGGAAAGTTGCTTGGCTTCTCTTCCGAACGTGCATGGCATCGCTTTGTGACTGGGAACTTGTTCACGGATGGACGTTTTCTCGAACGTTCTCGATACCATCGCCGTTGCCGATCGCTGCGCTTTGCGATCAAATGGATTCGTCATGAACTGGCGAAACGTGGGCAACACCATGCCTATGCGGTCGTAGATAGCATGCCAATCGAGTTGTGCCATGCCGCAAGAATGTACCGTGTCAAACGATTTCAAGGCATCGCTGACATTGGATTTTGTGCATCGAAAAAGCAGTGGTACTATGGGTTTACGTTTCATCTTCAAGTGACAGATCAAGGGCTACCTATGGGATACGTGGTAACCGAGGCGTCCTGTCACGATCGAACTGCAGCTGAAACCGTCATGACTCAAATTCCTCACCCCTATAACTTGGGTGACAAAGGATTCATCAGTAGTGAATGGCAAAAAAAGTTGTATGAGGCGTACCAAATCGCTTTTTGGACTCCATCTCGCAAAAACCAGAAACACCGCCCATCTGAGTCATGGGAGACATGGCTCAAACAAAAACGGAAAGTCATTGAAACGGTATTCTCCGTCCTTGTTGACCAATATCGTATGACAGACATTCGTGCGAATTCGATTGCGGGATTTGAAGTAGCACTCGATGGCATCTTGTTGGTGTATTCGCTTGTAACACTCGGGCTAGTTGAGCGCTAGCGCTCAACTAGCACCACGGGT
>NZ_LQYX01000016.1:0-7365 GCF_001587475.1 Geobacillus sp. B4113_201601 | reverse complement strand
GGAACGTTCGAGAAACTGCCCGTTTGTGAACAAATTTCCGGTGACAAAGCGATGCCATGCCCGTTCGGAAGAAAAGCCAAGCAGCTTCCCCAAAATGTGAATCGCTATGATCACGTCATCTTCTTGCTTTACCAAATGGCGGTTGCGGCGTTGAAGATGCGTCTGAATCAATGACAGTTGAGCGGAGACAAAAAAGAAAATGGCGGCATGTATGAGTAAAATGTTTGTGGGAGGAAGTAAAGTCCTCGTTTATATGGTTCAAGGGGAGGTTCCCTTGATAAAAGAAGGAGGATGAGCAAAAAAGATGCAAAAAGGACTCTCTTCCTGTATGTTAATAAGTGCAAACAATCCACAACAGGAGGTCAGAGAGTCCTATGCAACAGTTTATCACAAGTGGGCAAACATTAAAAGAGCTAGAAGCAGAATTGTTTTCGATGTTACAAAAAACCTATGGAGAAATGCTTCAACAGGTATTGGAATGGCTGGATGAAGAGCTAGCCAAGCAACGAGATAAAAAGCGTTATTACCTAAAAGATAAACGAACGGTACAGATGCAGACGTTATTTGGGGAGGTGGAGGTTCGACGCAATTACTATTTGGATCGAGAAAAAGGCGTGTATACGTGCTTATTAGATGCGTTCCTCGGGTTCGATGGGGCAAAGGGAGTGAGTCCATTACTGGAGGAAACCGCCATCGAATTAGCCGTTACGGGTCCTTCGTATCGCCAAGCCGCAGAGGCGCTAGAGAAGATGGTAGGCTATGCGGTGATGAGCCATGAAACGATTCGCCAGCTGATCTTACAAGCAACGGTAGACAAGCATCGTCCGATGGAAAGGACACAGCAGGTGTTGTTTGTAGAGGCGGACGGGTTATACGTCAAACGGCAGCGAAGCCGGCGAAAAGGGAAAGAAGAAAAGATTTTGGCGGTACACCAAGGATGGAAGGTCAATGGAAAACGGGTATCGTTGGTGGGGAAACGGCACTATGTCCATGACACAAAAGAACCGGTGTGGGAAGGATTAGAAACGTTTTTGATGGAGGAATACGGCTATGACCCAACGAGGGATTGGGTGGTGATCAATGGGGACGGAGCAGCGTGGATTACGGCTTGTCGAGAGTACTTTGGGGAACGGGCATTTTTCCAGCTCGATCGGTTCCACGTCGCGCGAGAGATTCGTGAATGCGTAAAAGATCACCCACGGTACCGGACGATTCAGAAAAAGTTGGCCTTGTTCGATGAAAAGGGGTTATTAACGGAACTGCACAGTGCGGTAGGCACCCTAGGAGAGGAAAAGAAAGAAAAGCAATTGGAGGGATTGATTCAACGAATCGAGTCGATGCCTGGCTGTTTAAGCGATTATCGCGCGTGGCTGCGAGAAAAAGGAATCGATACGACGGGAATGCGCCCGATGGGAAGTGCAGAGGGAACGATGCACGTGTTTGCGAAGCGAGTAAAAAATGGACGGAGTTGGTGTGACAGAGGGATTCGAGCGTTTTTAGACGTGATGGTAGCCGTGAAAGACGGATTAACGATTGGGACGTGGAAAGGAGAGGTAGTGGTCGAGGAGGAAAAAAGAAGCGAACGAGAAACGATGGTGAAAAGGGGAATCAAGAAAGTAGGAGCAAAGATAGAGGAAGTGGTACGTGGCAATATTCGCTATCTCCAACAGTCGTGTGGAACGCCTATTTATGAAGTGTTGAAGGCATTGAAAGGGTTTTAAAAAAAGGGAAAAAAGGCACGAGCACAGGATGAGAGTATTGGAAAACGCTTACAAAGACTTGGTTATTTAATCCAAATATATCCAGAGAATCGAAATATCAAAAAAATCTCCCACAAACTCTTGACTCAATCTGGCGGCATATTGCTTTTGAATCTTGGCCCGATCTGTAGTAAAATGAAAGTGCTCTTGCATGGGGATTCTCCTTTCGAATGGTAGGTCGCACTTTCATTTTAAGGAGATCCGCCAGGCAAGGGCTATTTTTATGCTTGATCAAGTTTATCTAGCACCACGGGTATAAAAAATAAATTTATTGCTGTTGAGGGACTTTCTCAGCAGCTTTTTTATATAGATACTCCATATTACTTATTATGAGAATTAAATTATAATCTTTAGACAAACTTAAAAGGTAAGACGGTCAAGTCCTCATTATTGTGTAAAATTCCCTCTCTCCGTCCATCTAGTGAACTCGGTCACCGGAAAACAAAATCGCTTTTTGCCGTTTTCTTTTTACACGATTTCCGGGACTTAATCTAGATAAGACAAGCGCTATCTATAATTTTGAAGAGGTAGAAAGGATTAAAAAATATGATACTAAATATTATACTCGAAATTATGTTTCCTATTTTAAGTCTTATAGCAGCTGGAACTTTTTTACATCATCGGTTTAAATTCGATATGGAAACATTTTCCAAATTAATATTGTACTATTATATACCTGCTTTAGCTTTTTTAAATATTTATCAGGCAAATCTTTCTCTTAAAAAATTGCTTAATATATTTGCATATCTTATTCTACAACTAATAATTCTATTTGTAATTAGTAATTTGTTAAGTAAAGTTCTAAAACTCGAAAAAAGATTATCTGCAAGTTTTTCTAATAGCATTATTCTTGTCAATAATGGAAATATTGGTATACCCTTAAATGATCTAGTTTTTCATCATAATCCTTTTGCTATGTCTGTTCAAATGGTAGTGGTATTGTTTGAAATATTAACCTCATTCACTGTTGGACTGATCAATGCCAATTCTGCACAAAAGGGATTCAAAAACTCTCTTAAACATTTTTTTAAACTACCCGTTTTTTATGCTGTTATGCTAGGTTTGTTTTCTAAAATCCTACATCTTAAAATTCCGGATTTTCTATTAACACCTTTAGAAACAGTTGCCAATGGAATGTTAGCTTTTGCATTAGTTTCTATCGGTGCCCAGCTATCAATATCTAGATTTAAAGAACAATCAATACTTGTCTGCTTGAGTAGTTTCGTAAGGTTAATCATAGCACCCATATGTTCTTTCTCGTTGATTTGTTTTCTTGAGTTAAAAGGTGTAACTGCTCAAGTTCTATTTATATCCAGCGCAATTCCAACTTCAAGGAATAGTGTAGTATTGGCATTGGAATATGATAATCATCCCGAATTTGCAGCCCAAGCTTTAATGTTATCTACATTGTTAAGTAGTTTTACATTGACCATTGTTATCTATTTATCGAATTATATTTTATAACTTTGGTCAACAACATTCTTTAACAGACACCCATGCCAATAAAAATTGGCACATCGATGAATGAAATAACAGTAAAAGTTATCCAAAGTTAGTTCAAGTAGATCCCTTTTCAAAATAAGATCTTTCTATTTCGCTTGAAAGTAGCTTTCTCCAAAAGTTTTTGATTAAATTTTATTCCAAACCAACAATAAAAAAGTTGTTTAGCTCATTTGGTTATTTATCATCTTCAAACGACGTATCCATTCGATTAATAATCTTCTTAGCTTCTTCGTTGTCTAAATTTGTATATTTAGCTGTTGTTTCAATTGAATTATGTCCCAGTTGATCGCGTAAGAGTACAAGCTCGCCGCCGCTTCGTAACCACTCACTTGCAAATGTATGACGTAATTTATGTGGGCTTAATGTTTTGCCGCTAAATGCTTTAGTGTACTTCTTGATGTTATTCTGAATGGTGCGAACCGAAATAGGTTGTGCTTTGCCTCTGTACTTCGAGAGAAACACATACACATCCTCATTGGTTGCTTTATAACGTTCCTTACGAACTGCTAAATAGTTCTTTAAGTCCTCAAGAGAGGAGGGGAGGACATTAATTGTATCTTGCTTATTTCCTTTACGGACAATATCAATTTGAGCCTTCTTAAAATCGATATCCTCCAGTGTCAGATTTGCTATTTCATCGACCCGAGCACCGCTTCCAAGCATAAGAGATATAATTGCAATATCCCTCTCCTTATCCCGCAGAAAACATCTCTTTTGATGAGAATTTAATAGGTTTTCATATTCGTATTTTAGAAAATCAAGAAATTCTTTAATTTCTGGACCTTTTAAGAGCACGCTGCTAATTTTTTTAGCACGCCGGTTTGCGGTTTCCTTCTCTTTATGAGTCTCGATCTTTGCGAACACGTTACGATAGAAGTAGCATTCACCGTTTTCATCTTCAGTTTCCGTCGTTAGGTAATTGAAAAGGGATTTGAGCGCATGGATGGAACGCAGAACACTATCATGAGTACGTTTTTTAAATACGTTTTTACGTTGCTCATACGGCTCGTCAGTAAGATAGTCAATGTAAAATTCCACATCTTTTTTGCGTAAGTTTTCTAACGTTTCAAGCGGAATATCCTTAATTTGCTCACACTTCGCGATTCCTTCGGTGATTAACCACTGGAAGAAATGTCTAAAGTCATGCACATATACGAGTAGAGTGGAAGGGGAGAAACGCGCGCGCTTCTTATCTCTTACATACTCTACAACGTAAAAGGGCATGTCCTTAAGTTGTTCTTCTAGTCGCTGTTCGTGTTTTCGAAGTTCTCGTTATGTCGTGGACAATAGAAGTCACCTTCCTTTGTCGATTTTTGTCGAGGTTTGCGTTATATTTGGATATAACGCAAACTAGTGAAATTGAAAACTTAATGAACTTCCTATATTTTACTTATAAACCAAAAGTTATATACCGTGAATGATTGAAAAAAGTTTGTCTTGGCGCATTTTAGGCCGTTGCATTAAAAAAATGCAACAGGCCAAAAATGCGTTTTATTTTTTACCTCCTTCCCAAGTACGCCCCTTTCTTTGCCTCACCCCATTGTAATTTTTGCTTGTTAGGCGCGTAAAGGGTCTGCGCTCTTCGGACGGCTTGGGGAAGCCAAGTCGGCTAACCAAGCCTAAAAAGCATCGCTTTTAAGGCTTGCTAAGTCATTGAGCTTCCCACAAGCCGTCAACGAATCGCTTGATACTTCGTATGCTCCACTTCGTTCCGCACCCTTCTACCCACCTTCGCGCAAAAATTCCCCCACCGGCAAACAAAGAAAGGAGTGTTCAACCATGGAAAAAATCTACGAAATCCAACGCATCAAACAAATCGTTCAGGAGGTGGAAGAGCGACACAAAATCCGTTGTCCGGAGGATGCAGCAAAAGTGGCAGCACACTTCATCGGCGACGACGACAGAGAAGTGTTCTTAGTCATGTGCCTCAATACCAAAAACGAAGTCGTTGCCGTTCATCGCTGCCATATCGGTTCACTTAACTCATCCATCGTTCACCCAAGAGAAGTCTTCAAGGCAGCGATTCTCAATAACTCAGCTAGCATCATCGTCGCACATCAGCATCCAAGTGGTGACGTCACTCCATCGAGAGAGGATGTTGAAATAACGAAACGGCTAGCAGAAGCCGGAAGGATACTAGGGATTGAAGTTCTCGATCACCTAGTCATCAACTACAAAGCAGAATACACTTCCCTCAAAGAAAGAGGGTTCTTTTCCTGAAGGAAGGTTTTCCTCCTTCCTTCTTCTTTTTCTTTCTTCCCCTTTCTCCATTTTTGAATAGCATCGAGCTTTTCAAAAATGGGCTGTTTTAAAGCGTTGCAATAAAACAGCCATTTATTTTAGGAAAAATGTTGTGATATACAACATTTTATGCTATTATTGTAGTAACTTACAACAAAGAGGTGGATTAAATGAAAAATACTACACAAAAGATCATCAATCAATTTCCTCAATTAAAACCTTTACTGGATGAATCCAATAAAGAAGTATTGAAAACTTCCTCAACATTAAGTGAGTTAGAAAAGACATTTTTGCAATTGGCTCGATTCTTTGAAAAACCGAATGAGGAAGCATTCTCGCTCCAATTACTATATCAGCACCTTGAAGATGAATGGCTGGAATTTGCGTTGCAACTAATCGTGGAGTTTTTCAGAAACGAAACGTATTTGATTAAAAACCCTAACTTCTCGATCATTAGAGACTCCCAGGACTACTACACCCAAAGTGATTTTGCGCGCTATCTAGAGGATAAAGGAATTCATTTCCCCCAAAACAAGATTGCTGTCTATCGCAAAAGAGGAAAGTTTCCAAAGGAAGACTTAGTAGTAGCCGGAACGCCATACTGGTCAAAATATACCGTTGAAAGCTTTGCCAAGCATTTATTGGAGCAACAGAAGAAATGATCAGGGAAAAAATATAGCAAAATTTTGATTGAACAAAAGGGGATACGTTTTAAAAAGCCATAAATGCCCTATAGAGACGCTTTTTCTCTTCCGAATATAAAACAATTGAAGACGCGTTATACGCCAATCTGAGAAGCCGTTTTTTTAAAGGGGGGCTGAAAAATTCAGGATACCTCCCCTTTTCGTATTCCGTGAAAATGCATGCGCCCCGATGAGTCATTTTCATGCCCGGGTGGAGAGCAAAAATTGCTCATGGAACTTTTCCGTGAAAATCCCCACCACTTGGTGAGTGCGGTATACGCTCCTGATCCGTGAGGGTATACTGAAAATGGCCAAAAAAGGCAATAGGAAAGCAGAGGTGCCCGATTTTAGGCATCTCGTATAACCTGTCTGCCTTTTGGCTAGACTAAATAAGTTGTGGTTGGCGGAACGGCTCTTTGCGGGAGATCATGCAAAAGATGATCACCAACATCCGCCGAGCAATGGCGATGAGGGCTTTTTTCTTCCCGCACCGGGCCGCCAACGACCAAAACTTTCGGGACAAGGGATGCGTCTTGGATCGAGCTGCTGACCATGCCGCCTCGCATAACGCCGATCGGAGATGGGGATTGCCTTTTGTCGTGCGCGTGCTCTTTCGCTTTCCGGCGCTTTCATGGTTGCCGGGGGACAATCCAGTCCATGAAGCCGCCCGTTCCGGCGTTTCAAAGACGCTCATGTCGGTTCCCATCTCGGCTATGATGACGGCGGCGGTTTGTTTTTTCACTCCGGGCATGGTCATCAGCAGGTTCACTTCCTCGCGATACGGCTCGAGCAGGCGGTCGATGTGTTGGTCGACTTCTTCGATGAGCCGCTCCAATTCCTCAACGTGTTTCCACAAGAGGCGAAGGAGACGGAGCTCGTGTTCGGTCAAGGTGCCGAGCAGCGAATCGTACACCGCTTGCTTTTTCGTTTTGAGCCTTCCGCGCAGGCATTGATCCAACTCGTCCTTGTCCACGTATCCCTTCTCAAGCAGCCGGGCGAGGATGTCTTTTCCGGAAACGCCGAAGAGATCGGAGAGGACCGAGCCGAGTTTGACATTGGAAGACTCGAGCACTTTTTGAATCCGGTTTTTCTCCGAAGTCAGCTGTCCGACCCACTTTTTGCGGAGGCGGGTAAAATCCCGCAATTCGCGAATATCCGCTGGGGGGACGAAACTTTTT
>NZ_LQYX01000002.1:0-1356 GCF_001587475.1 Geobacillus sp. B4113_201601 | reverse complement strand
ATACCACACATCTCTTTGAGCAACATTGCTATCATGTTTGTCTTTAAAAGTCAAGTACATCTTTTGGTGATGAACCTAGATTTTGAATATCTGGTAATTAATTACAAAAGGAGAGAAGGGAAATTGGAAAAATACATTCATTGGTTACAGCAACAAGGAAAAAGTGAACATACCATCCGTCGTTATAAAACCGTACTAAAAGAATTTCAACAATGGTACGAAGGAATGACGGGTGGAGTTCCCTTCGATCCCAAAAATGTGTCTGCTATCGATCTCCAGGACTGGAAGAACTATTTAATAAATATTGCGCGTATTGAAAATCCAAAAACAGGGGAAAGGAAAAAACTCACGATTTCTACCGTTAACAACAAAATTGAGAGCCTGAAGGCTTATTTCCGGTATCTTTATGATACCGGTATTATTAAAAATAATCCGGCTTCTTCTCTTTCAGTACAAAAACAACAAACACCATTATCACCGCGTTGGCTTGAACGTGTTGAGAAAAATAAACTTTTGCATTACATTGACGATAAGGAAAAGCAAAAGAAAAATCCGTGGCGCTATGCGAGAAATCGAGCAATCATCTACTGTATGCTTCACGCTGGAATGAGGGTCAGTGAGGTTGTAGAGCTGGAATTAGAGGATATTGATTTCGCAAATGGTTATATCAATATACGTGATGGTAAAGGTGGTAAGGCTAGACGTATTCCCATGAACAGCGATCTAAAACATGCCCTAAGTCTATGGATAAGCGAAAGGAAAACCAAAGAAACGAATACAAATAAAGTCTTTGTCTCTCAGAAAGGCGGCAATCTAACCATATCTGGCGTGAATAACTTATTTAATAAGATTCGACATGACTTAAAAATTGAAGAACTTACACCGCATGTGCTACGGCACACTTTTTGCCATGATCTTATTGAAAAAGGTTTTCCTATTACTTATGTTGCCGATCTTGCGGGTCACAGCGATTTAGATACGACCAGGAGGTACGTGGCCACAAGCGATAAGGAAATGAAAATTGCTGTTGAGTCTTTATCTTCAGGCCGCTATCGACAAACAGAAAACAAAAAAAATAAGGGTGAATGATTTGTATTTCGTCATCTAGAGGGCATTGGCCCTCTGTTTTCATGGTTTTGTAGTGGACTTGTGAGTGATACTTTCACGGAAAAGTTCCATGGGCAACGTTTTGCCCTCCACCCGGGCATGAAAATGACGCATCAAGGCGCGTGGATTTTCACGGAAAAGTTCCATGAGCAATTTTTGCTCTCCACCCGGGCATGAAAATCCCCCTTTTCTTCCCATAATGAAGAATAGGCGCAAACAGTTCAACAGGACGTTATGCTTAATGGTGGC
>NZ_LQYX01000073.1:0-1945 GCF_001587475.1 Geobacillus sp. B4113_201601 | reverse complement strand
CGCTACTCACATTCTACAGGAAAGGTGCTCTTTTTTCTATACCCTTTGGATTTTATTGGATAATCAACACGCCTGTTGTAGACCAAGTTTCGTTAGGAACAGGTCTGCATGCGTTATTTTTTGTTTAACTGATGACGTTGCAAAAGTGTTACGGAAACGGAACATCCACTTTCCTAGAAGGCCGGTGAATTAATGGGGCATAGACTCCCCTCATGTCGAATTTTGGAGACCATTCTCCCCGCCATTTGGCGCCAAAGGACGGGAGGACGAGCAGGACTTCCTGCTCCAAATTCCATTTTTGCGCACGCCAAAGAGCCGGTCTCCCCTCGTTTTTTTCGAAACCGGCACAATCGCTTCAGATTTTGCACGACGGCGGTCAACAGCGCCTGTTCTTCCATGGCGTCCAGGCCTCGGCTTCGGGCCCGGTCCAGCCCATGACATTCCTTCCCTTCGGCAAACACATGCTCACAACGCGTGCGAAGGGCTTGAATGGATCGATAACCGCCCTGTTGCTGAATGAGCCTCGCTTGGTTGCGAATCTGAACTTCCCGGACGTTCGCTTAGCGTAGTGCTTCCTGAGCGGGATCCTTCGCCCGGCGCTTCCAGGTTGGAATTTCTTCCATCTCCTTGCGGCGCAGCGACACGAGCGGCGTGATGCCTTGGACGAAGAGCTCTTTCAAATACTCCGTGGTGCCATACGCTTTGTCTGCGGACAAGGTTCGAATCGTGATCGACGGGTGGCGAAACCGAATGGAAGCCAGCTGCTCCAAACTCGTCTCCCGTTCCGCCGTTCCGGTGGCGAGGCTGGCCCGTCTGGACAAAATCACGCGCGACTGGACGTCGATGACGTCGTGCACCAGATACCGAGGATACGCTTCCTGCCCTTTGCCTTTCTTGTACAACCGGGCATCCGGATCCGTCACGCTTCGATGGGTTTGGTTGGAAAACGTGGTTCCACGGAAGTTTCCTCGTTCTCCGGCATGGACGCGTTCCCCTGATGGCGGAGACGGAGAAGGCGGGTCGTCATCAGGATCCCGATCCGTCTCCGGGGACTCGGCCTGTTCATCTTCCCGGGCGGTGCGGGCGAGGTAGTCCTCCAACGGTTCCACCGGAGCGAGCTTGACTTCCCGCAAGCTGTGGATCGAAGCATTCGCCCGCACTTGAGTGCCATCGGCCGCCGCATGTACATTCGGCGAGACCAGTCCCGCTGCGATGCACTGATCCACCACGTAGGTCATCAGCCGATCAAAGATTCCGTGTTGGCGCCAGCGCTTCCGTGTTTTGACGAGCGTCGTTCGATCCGGCAGTGTGGGGTGATGAGGATCCGGATGGAGCACGGATTCAAAGTCGAGACCGCAAAACCACAAGTATCCGGCATGCATGGGGAGGATCTCATACAACTCCCGCTCGGAGTGGTCGAACAAATACGATAGCAGCATCAGGCGAAGCAGCCGTTCCGGATCCGCCGTCGGGCGACCCGTTTTTTCCGTGTACAGGGGAGCCACCCAATCGTGAATGACGGAAACGTCAACCGCTTCGTTGATTTGGCGTAGGATATGATGTGGGGGAACCCGTTCCTCCATGTCGATGACTTGAAACAGACGAGGCTGAGTCGAAGGATGTTTGGGGGCTTTCATGATCCGCTCACGCACCATTCCAACGATTCTTCTTCCTTTTTTCGACATCAGCCCCCTACATCCCTGCCTTAGCGTGTACTTTTTCACCGGCCTTTTAGAGTTATGAAGAATAAGCCGAAATGCTTCCATCATAAGTGCATTCGCGATCAAGATGGCTTCTCCGATCGATAGTTGACTTACAATTGGATCACTTTGATCACAATCGGAAATCTCATCAAAAATGTCAGTTGCTAGAATGAGAAGTTCAATAGCAGCAGCATGACTAATAATAGATTGTATGCAAGTGTCATCTTTCAAATGGAAGGAGG
>NZ_LQYX01000072.1:0-751 GCF_001587475.1 Geobacillus sp. B4113_201601 | reverse complement strand
TAGGCGATGAAGAGATCTTGCGTTACTATGCCCAGCGCTGGACGATCGAATGCTTTTTCCGGCAGGCCAAAGACCAACTGAAGCTTGATGGGTACCGTGTTCGTCACATTCGGGCGGTGAAACGGTATTGGACAGTGGTGCTATTTGCCTGCGTATACAGCATCGCGGAATCTCAACAAGACCTCTCTTCCGGCCTGGAGCTTCTTCGGTCTCGGAAAGGGCACAGCGTCGTCGAGTTCATCTATGACGCCGCAAAGCAAGATATTCCCATTGATGTGATCAAAAAACAGCTCCATGTCGCCTAAGGGGTCCCCTGTTTGTCTCTTAGGGCATGGAAATTATTGTAATGAAAAATGCTCATCTACAGTCCCTAATTCATGGACCGTTTGATGATGTAAAGGGAAATAAATAACACCAAATAACAAAAAATATTAAAGTAAATAATATAACTTTGGGGTATATGGGTATGTTTGGATATTTTATCAGACGATGAAGATATTATAGTCAATAATCCAGCAAGACAGACAATTATTCCTATTTTTTTATTATTCATTTTAATCACCTACTTCCACTCATTTTAATAATTCCACTCATACATATATGCAATATGAAGAATAAAATTGATATGGTAATACCCATTTGTATAAAACTAACTGCTATATTTTGAATTATGTTCTGTAGATGAGCAAATTTGCTAACATAAATTGACAACTAAACAAAAAAGGAGACATGAACCCGATTCCTTGGTTAG
>NZ_LQYX01000071.1:64682-66451 GCF_001587475.1 Geobacillus sp. B4113_201601 | reverse complement strand
ATAGACAAATAATGTAAAAACAAAAGCAGGAGGCTGTCCTCAAAAGGTCGTTTTACCGACCTTTTGGGACAGCCTCCTGCCCAATGAATCTGCACTGATCAAACCGTCGTCCCCTGTTGTCCGTCGCTTCGTATTCAATTCGTTGAATACAGGCTGACGAGTTCGTACGTCACCGTCGTCCGGTTGTTTTCCCATTCCAGCTTTTTCACGACGGCGATGCCGCTCGCTTCGCTTTGCAGCGTCCGGCGCACTTCAAGCGGCACGTCGAGCGGATATAAGCGGTAGCCGTCTTTTTTCAGCACGAACAAATTGCCTTGGACGCGCTGTTCATTTCCTTTGGTCACAATGAGCGTCTGCAGCTCCATCGGCATGCCCATCCTGTCCGACCTCCTTGCTTTTGATCGATTCAAGTCGCGGCCCGTTTGAACCCTTCGCGACATCAAGCCGATTCCCGGCAACGGCTCGGTTCCGGATCCTTACCCAGCGAACGATCGGCCGCTCCGTCTCCCGCCGGCCATGGCCGCAAGCTCCCGGCGGTCAAAGACCAAACTCGGCGAAAGCCGTTTCCCCTTCTATCGTATCACACGGTCGGCTGTTGTTTCATCCACTCCGTAAGCCTTTTCACCGTCTCGCGGTTGGCGCGCGGTGGAAAATAGTGAGTGAACTCAGGAAAATACCATGCGGTCACTCGCTTGCCGAGCACCTTCAGTCGCCGTTCCAGCCGCCAGGCGTGTTCGATCGAGACGTTGTCATCGCGCCCGCCGTGGATGATGAGCACCGGCGCGCAGAGCCGCTCGAGATGATAAAGCGGGGTGCGATGCCGATAGCGCTCCGGGTATTTGTTCGGCGTGCCGCCGATGACGCGCTTCATCATCCGCCGTAAATCCGGACGTTCCCAGTACGTCAGCGCTACATCCGTCACGCCGCCCCAAACCGCGACGGAACAAACCCGTTCAGCGAGCATGGCGGCATGAAGCGCCATCGCTCCGCCGCGCGAGAAGCCAAACACGTGCACGCGCCCCGGATGGACGAGCGGGTGGCGGCGAAGAAGCTCAACTCCCGCGATGGCATCATAGCGGTCATCGCCGACAAAATCTTCGTTTCCTTCCCCGCCACCGTTGCCGCGATAGAGCGGGGCGAAGACGACAAAGCCGTGCGATGCGAATTGAATGAGGCGCGGCACCCGCACTTGCCCGACGTTTTTGATCCCGCCGCGCAAATACAAAAACCCGTCATACACCTTGTTTTGGTTTGGCACAGCCAAAAATCCTTTCACCTTCAGCCCTTGGGACATATAGGTGACAAAGAACACCTCGATGCCCGGATGCGGCGACGGAAACCGATAGTAGTCAATGATATCCCCGTCCATCGCTCTCTCTCCTTTCCACGCAAATTCCCCTCGTCCGAAGGCCAACAGGTGCGCACAACGCGTCCCGTCCGCCGCCCGTTCTCGGCCGAACACCCATTTTTTCTAGGAGGTCGGTGATTTCGTGCAAAATACTGCTGAGTTCCACCCATTTGTCAATTAGAGAAACCTTGCAGAATCGGCTTTCTTTTCTGAATGAAAATGCCTCCAGTTGGTGTGTGACAGCGATTTTTCACCAGCCTTCTAGGGGGCGGGTGATTTAGTGCAAAAACGACGGATTCCACTCATTTCTCAATTAGAAAAACCTTGCAGAATCCGCTTTCTCTTCTGAATGAAAATGCCGCCGATCGGGAGTTGACAATGGTTTTTCACCGGCCTTCTAGGAGGCTGGTGATTTAACGGA
>NZ_LQYX01000071.1:57534-64672 GCF_001587475.1 Geobacillus sp. B4113_201601 | reverse complement strand
TTTCCAATGTCATTTCTCAATTAGAAAAACCTTGTTGTATCGGGCCTGCTTTTCAATCATTCTTCCATTGATGAAGGGAATCAGCGGTTTTTCACCATCCTTCTAGAAGGCTGGTGATTTAAGGGGGCAAGCCGCTGATCAAACCCGTTTCTCAAATGGATAAGCCTTGTCGCATCAGGAGCGCCTCTCAAACATTCCCCCACTGCTCAAGAGAAACAACCGTTTTTCACCAGCCTTCTAGGCATTCACACATTTTTCGCCCGCGCATACGATAAGGTGAAGCCAATGTTCACTACACGTGGACGAAAAGGGGGTAGGCTACATGAACAAATGGATGGTATGGTTGTGTTCGCTTCTTCTCCTTCTGCCGCTCGCTGCCTGCGGCAACGGCAACGGCGAAGGAGAAAAGCCGCTGAAAAACGTCCGGCTCGCCGAAGTGACGCACTCGATTTTTTACGCGCCGCAGTACGTCGCCTTAGCGAAAGGCTTCTTTAAAGAAGAAGGGCTCGATGTCGAGCTGACGACGACATGGGGCGGCGACAAAACGATGACGACGCTGCTGTCCGGCGGCGCGGATATCGCCTTGGTCGGCTCGGAAACATCTATTTACGTCTATGCGCAAGGGACGGATGACCCGGTCATCAATTTTGCGCAACTCACACAAACTGACGGCACGTTTCTCGTTTCCCGCCAAAAAATCGACCACTTTACGTGGGAGATGTTGAAAGGAAGCACGTTCCTCGGTCAGCGGAAAGGCGGCATGCCGCAGATGGTCGGCGAATTTGTGTTGAAACAACACGGCATCGACCCGCATCAAGACTTGAAGCTCATTCAAAACGTCGATTTTGCCAACATCGCCAACGCGTTTGCGAGCGGGACCGGCGATTTCGTCCAGCTGTTTGAACCGACCGCGAG
This sequence comes from Geobacillus sp. B4113_201601, assembly GCF_001587475.1. Taxonomy (NCBI): domain Bacteria; kingdom Bacillati; phylum Bacillota; class Bacilli; order Caryophanales; family Anoxybacillaceae; genus Geobacillus; species Geobacillus sp. B4113_201601. The sequence goes on along the minus strand of NZ_LQYX01000071.1, from coordinate 63,757 downwards.
CATTTTTGAGCAAGAAGGAAAAGGCTACATCGTCGCTTCCTTTGGCACCGAGTCCGGGCGCGTCCCGTACACATCGTACATGGCAAAGCAAAGCTATATAAAAGCGAACAAAGACGTCATTGAAAAATTTACGCGCGCCATCTACAAAGCCCAGCAATGGGTGGCATCGCACAGCACCTCGGACATCGCGAAAGCCATTCAGCCGTATTTCAAAGACACCGATTTGGCCCTCATCGAAAAAGTGGTTGATCGCTACAAAAGCCAAGGCACCTACGCGACCGATCCGATTTTGGATGAAGACGAATGGAACCACTTGCAAACGATCATGGATGAAGCCGGCGAGCTGCCAAAACGCATCGATCTCGAAACGCTGGTGGATTCATCGTTTGCCAAAAAAGCGATGAATAAGTAACGAAAGCGGGTGAATCGGATGTTTCTTGCCATCGACCGCCTCTCGCACACGTATTTTACGAAAACGACCGCCGTCACCGCGCTCGATCAAGTGTCGCTGTCCGTCGAGAAAGGAGAATTTGTCTCCTTTCTCGGCCCAAGCGGCTGCGGCAAAACGACGTTGCTGTCGATCATCGCCGGACTCATTGAGCCGACGGAAGGATCGGTCTGCATCGACGGCGAGCCGCTTTGGCCGCGGGAAACGAACGCCGCTATGGCGCGCCGGGCGGGCGGAACGGATTCACCGATCCGCCGCGCGGTCGGCTACATGCTTCAGCAAGACTACTTGTTTCCATGGAAAACGATCGAAGAAAACATCTTGCTCGGCCTCCACATCACGGGGACGTTGACGCCGGAAACGAAAGAGCGCGCGCTCGCCCTGCTTGCTGAGATCGGCCTTGGCGGTGTCGAATCGTATGATCCGAGCCAGCTGTCCGGCGGCATGCGCCAGCGCGCGGCGCTTGTGCGCACGTTGGCGACCGACCCGAAGCTGTTGCTGCTCGATGAGCCGTTTTCCGCCCTTGACCAACAGACGAAGCTGAAATTGGAAGAGCTTGTTTGGAAAACGTTGAAACAATATGAAAAAACGGCGGTGCTCGTCACGCACGACATCGAGGAAGCCATCGCCATGAGCGACCGCATTTTCTTGTTTTCGCCGCGGCCAGGGCGCCTCGTGCGGACGTTTCTCATCCCCAATGAATTGCGTCGCTGCCCGCCGCTTTCCGCTCGCCAGCATCCAGCGTTTTCTCCGCTGTTCCAATCCATTTGGAAGGAGATGGAGTCGCTTGAATCCAGTCGATAATCGCATCAAAGCGCTGCATGACGCCTATCTGGCCGCGCTCCGCAAAGAGCGGCGCGTGATCCGTCTTGGGCAAACCGCGCTCCTTGTCGCCTTTTTCGCCGTCTGGGAAGCGGTGAGCCGCTTCCATTGGGTCGATCCGCTCTTGTTCAGCTCTCCGTCCGCCATTTTCAAGCTGTTCTTGGAAAAAATCGGCGATCATTCTCTTCTCGCGCATACGTGGGCGACTTTGTTTGAAACGATGCTCGGGTTTGTCATCGGCACGGCCGGCGGCGCGCTGATCGGCGCGTTGCTTTGGTGGTTTCCGCGCCTCGCCAAAACGCTCGACCCGTATTTAGTCGTCTTTAACGCCATGCCGAAAGTCGCGCTCGGACCGATGTTGATCGTCGCCCTCGGGCCGGGGTTTACCTCGATTATCGCCATGGGGGTCGTCATCTCGATCATCATTACAACGATTGTCGTTTATGCTTCGTTTCAAGAAGTCGACCCGAACTATATGAAAGTGTTGCGGACGTTCGGCGCCACCCGCTACCAATGTTTCAAAGAAGCGGTGCTGCCGGCATCGTTTCCTGCCATCATTTCCACGCTGAAAGTGAACGTCGGCCTCGCTTGGGTCGGCGTCATCACCGGCGAATTTCTCGTCTCGAAACAAGGGCTCGGGTATTTGATCATTTACGGGTTCCAAGTGTTCAATTTCACTCTCGTCCTCATGAGCCTGCTCATTGTCGCCTTGCTGTCGACGGTGATGTACCAGCTGGTGGCCGTCATCGAGAAAAGATGGAGCAGCCGCCGCTAGCGGGAGGCGCACGCCAAGGCTTGGCGCCTCTTTCATCGGCGGCGCGCCTAACAAGCTGGTGAAAAAACCGCTGTTTTCCATTGATCAATAGGGGAATGTGTGAAAAACAGTTACCGATGCTACATGGTTTCTCTGTTTGAGAAACGAGACGGAGAAGCGCCCTTCTTCCATCACAGAGCTCCTAACGCCGCCTCGGCGTGTCGTTGTTTTTGTGATTCCCAGTACCTTTCAGAGATCCTAACGCCGCAAAGCGAGCGTTCGCTCGGCATTGGCGGTGTCGCTCGACTCGATCCGCCAGCGTGCGGCAACAGAACCGGTTTCGCTGGCGCTTGAAACGCGGGACGGCAACATCCCGTTCGCCGGCGACGGATCGGCTGCCCTCAACCAATCCACCCGCGCCGTTTAATTTCCGCAAGCGCCAACGGAAGCACGTCATCCTTCATAAGATAGCTAAACCGCTGATCGGCGCGGATCGGATCCGGCAGCGCCTCAAGCAACACCGGGCCGTTCGTCTCCGCATAGGACCTCCGCTCCGCAAGGCTGGCGATCTCAGCGAAATAAATGTTTTTCACGATATCTGGCTCGACCTCGTATTGACCGATGTATTCGAGCCGACCGACGACTCCGCCCGTTTCTTCCTTCACCTCGCGGACCGCGGCGGCCGCGGCGGTTTCCCCGCGTTCCACTTTGCCTCCGGGAAACTCAAGGCCCCGGCTCGGATGATCCGTCAGCAACCACTGGCCTTGGTAGCGGCAAATGACCCACACATGCCCGGGGGTCGAGGAAAACGGATGGTCCGCAAAGGCCAGCCGGACGCGATACCCGTAATAATCGCGAAATTCATGCATCGGACTCGCCCCTTTCCCCTCCCCATTATACCGAAAAAAGCCGCCCCGTCTGCGGCTTTTTTACTCGTTCGTTTCGTTTTCAGCGGGAAGAATGCCAAGCGAGCGGATGTGCGCCTTCGCCTCCTCATTGCCGAGCCGATAGATCTGCTCGTAAATCTTTGTCAGCGTCCGATCATAGGCGTCGTTTTCCCGATCATAATGGTATTGGACGTACGGAACATGGGCGCGCCAAAACGCCTGCCAATCCGTCGAATAGTTTTGGTCGAAATACTCGCGCAGCTCAGCGATTTCCCGATCGGTCGCTTGAATTTCAAAATCCCATGACGACGCCGTCTTCAGCTGCGAAATTTCCCCCGTGGCCATGGAAACGTAGTACGTCTTCTTCCGTTCGTCTGCCATACTCGTTCACTCCTTCTGCTCTTTTTGTTTAGTGTGGGGGGATCAAGAAAAAATATGCACCGTTCAATCGCGAAACTGTTTCTGTTGCATTGGGTTTGGCCGTACTGATCGGGAAAACAATGCGGCCGAAAGCTGTCTCGCAGCCTGCAACCGGGGCGGTTCGCCAGCGCGGGAAACACCGCGCCGGCGGCCGCGTTTTCAACGTCGATACGGCAGAAAAGCGCGCTCATTCTCCTTTCGCTCCCGGCATCGCCCTGCCAAAACGGGTCATTCCCCTCCAACCAAGGCGAGCAATACGCGGTTCATTTGATCTCGTCTTTCAATAGCTCGATCGCTTTACGCAGCACGGCTGGAATCGGAACGCCGGCCCGACCGGCGTTTTCGACAATCGAGATAAATTCGTTGGCGATATAGAAAAAGACAATGGCATCGCGTATGATGTGCATATTCCAGCCGATGGCCAAATCGACGAGATGTGCAGCGGCCACCAAAACAAAAATCAACAGCTTGCGGATGATGCCGCGAAACCCGACTTGGCTAGACAACTTCCCTTCCAGCGCGCTAGCAATCATGCCGGTCATATAGTCAACAACAACAAGCGCTACCAAAACGACGACAAATGAATCCACGCTGCCGACGAATATCGACAGAAGCGAACCGAATAGAGAGATTCCCATCATAGGCGCCGATTTATTCACATGCCTCCCCCTCTTCCTCAAGGTGCGCTTCACTATCTTATGCAGGCGGAAGCGGGGCGGCCGCGGCGTTTTTCTTATCCATTCCTTTATTCGACAAAATGACAGAGGGTGTCCAAAAAGATCGGGACACCCTCCATCATCGCTATATTATTATTATATAGACTTCCATGACGAAACATTTTCGTCTCTATCGGAAGGATAAAAATGTCCTTATGTTGAATGCTGGAACTTTACGTATTTTCGAATTCGGGTATTTTCAGGATAGATACTAAACGGCTTCCTTTCCAGACGATATGCTCTGTCTTTCTTGAGGGGGAGATCGCCTTTTGAATCAGCCCCTCTGTCGTCGCTACTTATATACGTAATGACCGTGTTTGGCGCACGATCTGTCGCGCCATCTTGGAGGTCGGTGATTTAAGGGGAAATTCTGCTCTCCAACAGTGTTTCTCAAATTAAAAAACGTTGCAACGTCATCATTTCGTTCGTTGTGATTTTTCACCCATCGAACGAATCTGCTGTTTTTTACCATCCACCTTGAAAATCACCGACCGTTTTGGTCAACCTCTGCCGTTTATCGTCCCAAAAACGATTTCAGCATCCAAACATGCTTTTCCAAGCTGCGGTGAATCCCAAGCAGCATGTCTCCCGTTGTTTCATCGCCGACTTCGTCTGCGACTTGCATCCCTTCTTTCAATTCTCCAATCATCGTTTCAAAATCGCCGACAATGGCGGCGACCATTTGCTCGGCCGTTTCCGTCCCGGATGCTTCCTTGACCGATGCCTGCTCCAACGCGCCTTTCATCGTCGCCACCGGCTTGCCGCCGAGCGCCAACAGTCGCTCAGCCAGCGCGTCAATATGAACGGCCGCTTCATTGTACAGCTGTTCAAACTTCTCATGCAAAGTGAAAAACTGCGGCCCGGTGACGTACCAATGGTAGTTGTGTAGCTTCACATACAGCACAGTCCAGTTTGCGATTTGCTTGTTGACAATGTTTGTTAACGATTTTTCCATACTCATTCCTCCCTATGGTTTCTTTACCCAGCCTACCCGCTGTTGAAACACCCGAATCTTGCCGATGAATAGGTTGCCCGATTCTAGCGGAAATATGAATGCGGGCGCCGGTGCATGGTATAATGGAAAGAAAAAGGCAGGCGCTGTTATGTACTGGCCGCTCGCGATTGGTTTGCTCATCATGGCAGTCATTCTGTTCTTGGCAACCGTCACCACTTCAACAGCGTATAGGTATAAACATCCCATCGCCCCGCTGCCCGAGAAACCAATCGACCAACAACAAACCGGCCCAAAGCAGCCGCAGTAGCGGCGCGGGCCGGCTTGTTCATCAGCCAAACACCTTTTTTAGCTCTTCTTTTTCCTGCGACAGCCAAAAGCGCATCAACTGTTTGGCCGCCTCGAGGTCATGCAGCTTCGCCTGGCCGCATTGCCGCTCGGTCGCCGCCGGCACTTCTGCCGCCTCGAGCGCGTCCTTCATCGCTTCTTCCAACAAATCGATGACGTCGTCCACAGTCGGCGATCCGCTGACGACAAGGTAAAACCCGGTCTGGCAGCCCATCGGCGAGATGTCGATAATATCGAAATGATCGTATTTCGCCGCATGTTTGCGCAGCGTATACGCCAATAAATGTTCGAGCGTATGAATCGCCGCCGGATCCATCGCCTCTTTGTTCGGTTGGCAAAAACGAATGTCAAACTTATTCACAACGCCGTCGCTGCCGACTTTGTGAACGCCGCAGTGCCGCACGTACGGCGCTTTGACCGCGCAATGATCGAGCTCAAAGCTTTCCACTGGTGAAGGCATGTTCCATCACTCCTGACCATTTAGTTTCGTTTTTATCATAACCAAAACGGCGCCCGTCCCGCACCTTTTTTGCCTGCTTCCGCTCCCGGCTTTCCCTGCGCGCGTCTTTTCTTGAATATCGAACCCATTTGTTCTATGCTAAAGACAGTGAAACACGGAAAGGAATGGTGTTCGGTTGGCCCAACTCATGATCGCGCTCATCCGCTTTTACCAGCGGTTTCTCTCCCCGCTCAAACCGCCGACATGCCGCTTTTACCCGACCTGCTCGAACTACGGGATCGAAGCGATCCGCCGCTTTGGCGCGCTCCGAGGAGGATGGCTGACGACAAAGCGCATTTTGAAGTGCCATCCGTTCCATCCGGGCGGTTTTGACCCCGTTCCTGAACCTTCTCAACATCTGAAAAAAACAAAATAGT